>JAPPHW010000042.1 GCA_028820945.1 Defluviicoccus sp. | reverse complement strand
CCAACGTGAAGGACCTCGCCTCGCGCGACGTGGTCTCGCGCGCGATGACGATGGAAATGCGCGAGGGGCGCGGGGTCGGCGAGAGCGGCGACCACATTCACCTGCATATCGAACATCTCGACGCCAAGGTCATCGCCGAGCGCCTGCCCGGCATCTCGGAGACTGCGAAGATCTTCGCTGGCGTCGACGTCACCCGCGAGCCGGTCCCGGTGCTGCCCACCGTCCACTACAACATGGGCGGCGTGCCGACCAACCATCTGGGCGAGGCGCGATCGCCCGCCAACGGCGCGCTGGAAGCGACGGTGCCGGGACTGATGGCGATCGGCGAGGCGGCCTGCGTCTCGGTCCATGGCGCCAACCGGCTGGGCTCGAATTCGCTCCTCGACCTCGTCGTGTTCGGCCGGGCGGCCGCCAATCGCTGCGTCGATATCCTGGAGCCCGGCGCGTCCCAGCCGCCGCTTCCGGCCGATGCCGGGGAGAGCGCGCTGCACCGGCTCGATTCCCGCCGCCACGCCAAGGGCGGAACCCCGTGCGCGGCGCTCCGGCTCGAAATGCAGCAGATCATGCAGAACCACTGCGCCGTGTTCCGCACCGGCGAGATCCTCGCCGGGGGCAAGGAGAAGCTCAGGAAGGTGTGGGACGGGCGGTCGGACATCTCGGTATCCGACCGGTCAATGATCTGGAATTCCGACCTGGTCGAGGCGCTGGAATTCGACAACCTGCTCGAGCAATCCGTGGTCAGCGTCGATGCGGCGCTCGACCGCGAGGAAAGCCGGGGGGCGCACGCCCGCGAGGACTTCCCGGAGCGCGACGACGAGAACTGGATGAAGCACACGCTGATCTGGCTCGACGACGACGGCCGGACACGCATGGAATACCGTCCGGTCCATACCAACACGATGACCAACGAGGTCCAGGCGGTACCGCCCAAGGACCGCGTCTACTGACCCGGGAGCCTCCATGGCCGAGCTCGCGCTGCCCGCAAATTCGAAGATCCGCAAGGGAACCGCCCACAAACCGCCGGAAGGCGCCAAGCGGCCGCGGACGTTCAGGGTCTATCGTTGGGATCCGGATTCCGGCGAGACGCCGAGGGTCGACAGTTACACCGTCGACCTCGACGATTGCGGCCCGATGGTCCTCGACGCCGTGATCAAGATCAAGAACGAGGTCGATCCCACCCTCACCTTCCGGCGGTCCTGCCGCGAGGGCGTCTGCGGCAGCTGCGCGATGAACATCGACGGCACCAACACGCTCGCCTGCACGCGGTTCATCGACGACATCAGGGGCGACGTGAAGATCTACCCCCTGCCGCACATGGCGGTGGTCAAGGACCTGGTGCCGGACCTCACGGATGCCTATGCGCAGTACGCCGCGATCGAGCCCTGGCTGAAGACCGAGACCCCGGCGCCGCCCGACGCCGAGCGCCTGCAATCGCCGGAAGAGCGCGAGAAGCTCGACGGGCTGTGGGAGTGCATACTCTGCTTCTGCTGCACCACGAGCTGCCCGAGCTACTGGTGGAACGGCGACCGCTATCTCGGCCCGGCGGCGCTGCTCCAGGCCCATCGCTGGATCGCGGATTCGCGCGACGAGCACACCGGCGAGCGGCTGGATGCGCTGGAGGACCCGTTCCGGCTCTATCGCTGCCACACGATCATGAACTGCACCAAGACCTGCCCGAAGGACCTCAACCCCGCGAAGGCCATCGGCGAGATCAAGCAGCGCATGGTGGCGCGGCGCTGAGGCCTACTCTCCGCGCCCGTCCACGAGCCGGAGGACATCGCCGGGCGAGACGGGCAGTTCGGTCGGACCCTCGCCGGACTTGCCGAGCGCGTGGGCTATGGCATTCGCGATAGCGGCGCCGACGGCGATTATCCCGCCCTCGCCCGCCCCCTTGAAGCCGAGCGGATTCGAATTCGCCGGATGCGTTTCCAGCTTGACCGTTTCGATTCGCGGGATTTCGGCGCTCGCCGGCACCAGGTAGTCGGCCAGGTTCGCTGTCAGGAGCTGGCCGTCGGCGTCGTGGCGGATACGGTCGAGCAGGGCGCCGCCGATCCCCTGAACCGCCGCGCCAACGGCCTGGCCCTCGACCATCATGGGGTTGAGAACCCGGCCGAGCTCCTCGACCACGTGGTAGCCGAGCACCGCCACCTCGCCGGTCTCGGTGTCGACCGCGACATGCGCGGCGTGCGCGCCGGAGCTCCACGCAACTTTCCCCCGGTTGCTAAAACTGCCGGCGGCCTCAAGGGACTCGCCGCGGGAACGCGCGAAGGCGGCGAGCGTCCCGATGCCGATGGTCTCTCCGCCGGCCCTTTCGACTCGGCCGTCCCGCCAGACGAGGCTGTCGGTCTCGGCGTTCCAGCGGAGCGCGGCGAGCGCGATGCAGCGCTCGCGGAAGGCGGCGGCGGCGGCGGCGACCGCGTTGCCCGCCATGACCGTGCTGCGGCTGTGATAGCTGCCGCTGCCGTCGGGCAGCAGGCTGGTGGTGCCGTGACGGACGTCGATCGCGTCGGGGGCGATGCCGAGCGCATCGGCCGCGATCTGGATCATCCCGGTCTCCACCCCCTGGCCGAAGGAGGAGGAACCGACCCGGACCTCGATCCGCCCGCTCCCGTCCGCGCCGATGCGCGCATGCTCGGGCGGCCCCGCGGCGCTGCTCTCCACGAAGCAGGCGATCCCGAGGCCGTGGCGACGGCCGTCGGCGCCGGTCTTCCCCTGGCGCCCGCGCCAGCCCTCGTAGCCGGCCTCGTCGAGGAGCCGGCGCAGCGCGGCCGGGTAGTCGCCGTCGGAATAGGCCATTCCGCTGTCGCCGGGAACCAACTCACCGATATCGAAGGGAAGCTCGTCGGGGCCCAGCAGGTTGGCGAGCCGTACCTCCGCCGGGTCGAGCCCGAGATCCGCCGCCATCAGGTCGATCAGCCGCTCGCGGAAGAAATTGGCCTCGAAACGGCCCGGCCCGCGATAGGTGCCGGTGGGCGTGCGGTTGGTGACCACGATCTCGGCTTCGCAGGAAAAGTTCGGAATGCGATAGGGGCCGGGCAGGAACTGCACCGTCCGCACCGGCACGATACCGCCGTTGGTCCGCGCATAGGCGCCGAGATCGGCGACCGTCCGGCCCCGCAAGGCGAGGATCGTGCCGTCGCGCTCGGCCGCGATCTCCAGCGTGCAAACGATATCGCGCGAATGGTTGGCCGCCGTCAGATGTTCCCGGCGGTCCTCGATCCACTTGACGGGACGGCCCACGCGCCGGCTCGCGATGGGGACCAGATAGTCCTCGGGGTAGAGCTCGCCCCGCACGCCGAAGCCGCCGCCGACATCGAGCTGAATCAACTCCACCGAATCCTCGGGCAGACCAAAGGCCCGGACCAGCGCGCGCTTGTTGAAATACGTGACCTTGGCGGCGCCCCACAGTCTCAGGCCGTTCCCGTCGGAGAAATCGGCGACGAGCCCCCGGGTCTCGAGCGGCAAGGCGGTCTGGCGATGGGTCCTGAAACGCTCGCTCCGGCGGTAGGGCGCGGCGGCGAAGGCGGCCTCGGTATCGCCGCGGCCGACGGTGTAGCGGATCGCCACGTTGTCGCCGGCGTCCTCGTGGACGAGAGTGTCGGACTCCGCCGCGGTCTCCGGATCGGCCACCGGCGGCAGCGGGTCGTAGTCGACCTCGATCGCCGCGAGCGCGTCTTCCGCGGCATAGCGGTCGGACGCGACGACAACGGCGACGGGCTCGCCGGCGAAACGCGCCTTGGACGTGGCGATCGGCTGCTGCAGGAAGCGGTCGAACCCCGAGAGTCCGGCGAGCCTGAACGGGATTTCCGGCAAGGGACGGTCGAGGTCGGCGCCGCAGAATGCGTCGATCGCCCCCGGTGCCGCGCGGGCGGCGGCGAGGTCCACCGAGCGGATGCGCGCATGAGCGAAAGGGCTTCTCAGGATCGCCATGTGTGCGGTGCCGGGCGGCGCGAAATCGTCGACGAACCGGCCCGTCCCGCGCAGGAGCCGCCTGTCCTCGCGCCGGCTCAGCGCGCGCCCGATCATCCTCTCCGCCATCCAGCCCGCCGTTTTGCATCTTCGCCGCGCGGCGCTAGGGTAGGGACGAGCGAATTTCCGCGCAAACCTCAAGCGCGACCGGCGGGGACAAGGAGACGGAGATGGACCTTCAACTGGACGGCAAGATCGCGGCGGTGACCGGGGGAAGTATCGGCATCGGACGGGCGATCGCGGAAAGCCTGGCGACGGAGGGCTGCAAGGTCGCGATCTGCGCGCGCGACAAGCAGCGGCTCGACAACGCCGCGGCCGCGATCCAGCAGCGCACCGGCCAGGAAGTTCTCTCCATCGCCGCCGACCTCACCAGACCGGAGGACGCCCAGGCGTTCATCGACGGGACGGTCGAGCATTTCGGCCGGCTCGACATCCTGGTCAACAACGCCGGCGCGGCACCGGGCGGGGTGCTCGAAGGGCTCTCGGAAGAGGACTGGGAGGCCGCGCTCGGGCTCAAGTTCATGGGCTATGTGCGCTGCACCCGCTATGCCGTGCCGCATATGCGCCGCCAAGGCGGCGGACGCATCGTCAACCTGATCGGCAATGACGGCATCAAGCACTCCTACTGGGAGGTCGCGCCGGGCGCGGCCAATGCGGCCGGACAGAATTTCACCATCTCGATCGCCGCCCAGTACGGGCGCGAGAACATCACGGTCTGCGCGGTCAATCCCGGCCCGGTCAGGACGGAGCGCTGGGACGGGCTGGTCCAGGCGATGTCGCGCGACATGAAGATCCCCTACGAGGAGGCCGACCAGCTCGCGCCGCGGGCGATTCCGCTCGGGCGTATCGCGGAGTGCGACGAGGTCGCCAACCTCGTGACCTATCTCGCCTCGCCGCTCGCGCATTTCGTCAACGGGACGATGATCGAGATCGACGGCGGCCAGCAGAAGCCGCTGATGGACGCGTTCCGCGACAGGTGACACAAGGCGCCGCCGAGGCCGCGCGCGCTATCGCGGACGGCCGCACGACCTCGGAGGCCGTGGTCGGCACCTGCCTCGCGCGTATCGCCGAACGCGAGGAGACGGTCAGGGCCTGGGCCTTCCTCGACCCCGACCTCGCTCTCGCCCAGGCCCGCATCCGCGATGCCGCCCCGAAACCCCTCGGCCCTCTCCACGGCGTGCCGGTCGGCATCAAGGACATCTTCGATACCGCCGACATGCCGACGGAGATGGGCTCGCCGATCTACGCGGGCCACCGGCCGGCGGCGGACGCGGCGGCGGTCGCCATCCTGAGGGCGGCCGGCGCGGTGATCCTCGGCAAGACCGTCACCGCCGAGTTCGCGGGCACCCATCCGGGCGCCACCGCCAACCCGCACGATGCGGCGCGAACCCCGGGCGGGTCGTCCCAGGGTTCCGCGGCGGGCGTGGCGGACGGCATGGTCCCGGTCGCGCTCGGCACCCAGACCGGCGGATCGGTGCTGCGCCCGTCATCCTATTGCGGGATCGTCGGGTTCAAGCCCACCTTCGGCACCTTCAACCGCGCCGGCATCAAGTTCGCCGCAGAGGGCCTGGATACCATCGGCCTGCACGCCCGCAACCTGGAAGACACCGCGCTGGTCCGCGACGTGCTGACAGGGCGGACGCCGGGCGGGATCGCCCCGCTCCCCGGCCCACCGAGGATCGGGATCTGCCGCACGCATCTGTGGCACCTGGCGGAACCGGAAACGGTCGCGGCGGTCGAGGACGCGACCGAAGCGATCCGCGAGGCGGGCGGAGCCGTGGAGGAGGTCGCGCTGCCCGCCGCCTTCGAGGCGCTGACCGACGCGCGCCGGGCGATCAACGACTACGAACGCGCCCGCGCCATGGCGCATGAGTGGCGCACCGATCGAGAACGGCTGAGCCCGGCGATGCGGAATACCGTCGCGAGCGGCCTCGCGGTTCCCTACGCCGATTACCGCGCGGCGCTCGCGTTGACGGAGGACTGTCGCCGTCTGCTCGACGGGCTGTTCGGGGATCGGGACGCGCTGCTCGCCCCCGTCGTCAACGGCGAAGCCCCGCTCGGCCTCGACTACGCGGGCGATCCCGCCTTCCAGGCGTTGTGGACCATGCTGCACGTCCCGGCGATCGCGCTTCCCACCCATCGCGGCCCCAACGGCATGCCGGTCGGCATTCAGCTCGTCGCCCGCCGCGGCGCGGACGACCTGCTCCTGTCGGTCGCGGAGTGGGTGTGGGCGCGGTGCGGCGCTTAGCCGAGCCGGAAGAGCGGGCTCATCTGCGGCACTCGTACGGGGCGGAGCAACGTCGCGGTGCGCTCGCGGAGGATCGGTCTCAGCGCCTCGTTGAACGCGGCCATGGCGGTTCCCGCGTTGGCCTCCCGCCGGCGTTCCTCCCGCTCGGCGACGGAGGGGAAAAGGCGATAGGACGCGACGACGTGGAGCCGGCCGGTCATCGACGACCATGTGGCGATCGTGTCGCGGCGAAGCGGAGCCGTGGCCTCGAGCCCGCACGCGGCCATCGCCTCCCAGTAGGCCGGCAGCCCGCCGGGCCTGAACGCCTCGATGGTTTCCTCGACCACGAGGTCGGGCATCTCCCGCAGGTCCCAACGCTCCTGTCCCGGGCCGGGCAGCCAGTCGGTCCCGCCATGCCATAGCGGACACAGCTCGGCCACGGGAGCGGGCTGGAAGAATCCGGTCTCTTGGCGGTCGACCATCGCCCGCGCCTCGGTGAAGTAGAAGGCGAGCTCGGGGATGGCGTAGAGCCCGTGCAGCTTCTCGATCCAATCCTCGTAGCTGTCATAGCGGTAGAGGTGGACGATTTGCTCGGGCGTTCCGGTGACGGTCTCGAAATAGCCGATCACCCGCGAGATGAACCCGGCATTGGGACCGTCGAAGCCCCGGCGGTGCTGGAGCGCGATGAAGTCATCCATCCGCCCGGGCTGGAGGGTGTAGCGGCGGCACTCGAAGATCATTGGGTCGGCCTCGGCCGCGACAGGTCGTAGCCCGGCAGCACGGCGAAGGGCCGGAGGCCGAAATTCATCCACCTGAGCCCGTCGCGAATCGCGGGCTTGAGCTCGTGGATGTCCCGCACCACGCGGTAGTTGATTCGCGTGGCCTGGAGCAGGGGTTCGGTCATGTCGCCGCAATCGCCGAAGAACTCGGTCTCGCCCGCATCCCCCCGGTACTCGGTCATCAGCAGCGTCGGGATGCCGAACGTGTAGTGACCGCGCAGGAGCTGGTAGGTCGCGGCGAAGACGCCGAAATTCTCGATCACCGCTGCCGGCGTCTTGCCGCCGAGCCAAGCGCCCGCGCAGATGCCGATGCCGGTGCCCTCGTTGGCGACCGCGACATAGTGCATCGACTGATCGTCCATGCAGCGTTGCAATGTATGCGCGAAGCCGCTGCAGGGCAGGCCGATCACGAAATCGACGAAGTTCTCGCGCAGCCCGTCGAACAGCACCTCGCCGAACGGATCGTCCTCGGCCACCGGGCTGAACTCGGGATCGGGCTTGGGAGGCTCGCCATGCTCGCGCGCCGACGGCTTGAGGATCGCCTTGCCCTCCAGCGCCTCGATATGGCGGACGAAGCTGTACTTGTTCTCCTTGCCGTCGGAGGGCGAGGTGCCGACGAAGGCCTGCTCGACGCTGGTCTTGGCGACGATGACGGTGGGACCGTCCTCGCGTTCCAGCCCCGCCGCGACCTCGGCCTCGAACTCCTCGACCGTACGCACCTCGAAGACGTTGGCGAGGCCGGAGGCGCGCGCGACGCCCGCGATGTCGACCGGCCCGGCGGACAGCGAAGCGACCGACTGCCACTTGCCCGTGGAAACGTAGCCTTCGTTGTCGAGCACGACGACGCAAAGGTTCTTCGGCGCCGACTGGGCGAGCGTTCCCAGCGCGCTCATCTCGAACAGGATGCCGCCGTCGCCGTCGAAGGCGAGCACGCGGCGGTGCGGCAAGGCAAGCGCGAGGCCGAGCGCGTAGGGCGTCACCATCCCCATGCCGACGAAATAGAGATTGCCGTCATGCGGGCGCAGCGTGCGCCATTCGGTCGCAGTGTTGGCGAGGTTGGTCACGACCAGCGCGTCGCCCACCCTGGGCGCGACCGCCTTGAGTCCGTCATAGCGGCGCATGGTTCTTCTCCTCTTCAGGTGCGGGCGGGAATGCGCGGCGGGTGCTCGGTTCCGGTGGGGACGCTGAGCGCGGTTCGGATCGTGTCGTCCGACCATATCCGCCCCGCCGTGTCCAGCCGGTCGCGGGCGATCCTGGCCGACATGTCCTGGGTATATTCGGTCAGCGGCCGTTCCCGCTCCTCCCACCCGGAGAGCGCGTCGGGAACGTCCATCGTTTCGTCGAGCGCGACCGCGAGTCCCAGCGCGTTAGCCATGGCGAGCCCCGCCCCCTGCCCGAGCGAGGGAACCATGGCATGCGCGGCATCGCCCACGATCGCGACCCGGCCCGAGGACCAGCGCGTGAGCTTTCCGGTCTCGTAGGCGTCGTAGCGCCCCTCGGCCGAGACCCGGCGGATCGCGGGTTCGAGCTGCGGAAACGCCGGCACCCAGATATCCGTGCGCACCGGCACCGCGGTCGCCTCCTCGTCCTCGACCGGCGCCATCATCGCGAGATAGAGGTCGTCGGCGTTGCACGGCACGTAGAGGATGCGGAGCGAGCGGTGCGGCAGGTTCCAGAAATCGATCACCCGGTCCCAGCGCCCGGGGCCGAGCGCGTCGAGGCAGCGCGGGGCGAGCACGCGGACCAGGCCGAGCGTGCCGGTGTCGCGCTCCTTCCGCAAACCCAGCGAGTCCCGCACCCGCGAGTGCACGCCGTCGGCGCCGACCACGAGATCGGCCGCATGGCGCGCGCCATCGGCGGTCAGCAGCACGCCCGCGGGCTCGGCGCCGACCGCCTCGGAGCGGGTCAGGATCTCGATGCCGCGGCGCTCGGCCTGGCCGAGGATCGCGGCGTAGAGGGTCTGGCGGGTCATGGTGAGCATGCGGCTGCCCATGGCGAGGTTGAACGCGGTCTCCGCCACCACACGGTCGCGGTCGCGCACCTCGTACACCTCGCCGTCATGCGAGCCGGCGAGCACGTCGTCACAGGCGCCGATCGCCTTCAGCACCCGGAGCCCGTTCTCCCAGATGAAGATGCCGGCGCCGAAGGCGCGCAGCGCATCCGCGCGCTCGTGCACGCGGACCGTCCATCCGCGATCCGCGAGCGCCACGGCGGCGACCAGCCCGGCGAATCCGGCGCCCGCGATCTCGGCGTGGCGCCGCGCCGTCATCCGCCGAGATAGTCCTTCATCCAGCGCTTGTAGTCGCCGTCGCGGGTGACCCGCTGCATGAGTTCGGACGAGGCAACGCCCTCGAGCTCCGCCGGCGGCGTGCCGTCGCGCAGCGCCTTCAGCGTCGCATGGACGGCCTCGACCGCCGCCATGAAAGGCTGGTGACCCTGGAGGCAGATACGGATGCCGTTCCGCGCCAGGTAGTCGGGATCCTGAATCTCCGGCCCCGCCGCGCCGAGAATTACCGGAATGCGCACGGTCGCGCGGATGGTCTCCACCTGGGCGCGGGTCCGGATGCCGGTGAGGAACACGGCATCGACCCCGGCCGCCTCGTAGGCCGCGGCACGGCGCATCGCTTCGTCCATGTCCGCGATCGTGGCGGCGCTGGTCCGCCCGGCGATCGCGAGGCGCGAATCGCGGCGGGCGGCGAGCGCGGCCTTCATCTTGCCGACCCCCTCCTCCAGCGTGAGCAGGCGCGGACCCTCGGCGCCGAAGGGCGCGGGAAGCTCGGTGTCCTCGATGGTGAGCGCCGCGATCCCGGCGGCCTCCAGCTCCTCGACGGTGCGCATGACGTTGAGCGCGTTGCCGTAGCCGTGGTCCGCGTCGACCATCAGCGGCAGGTTGCCCGCGCGGCAGATCCGGTAGGCCTGACCCGCGAACTCGGTCAGCGAAAGCACGATCAGGTCGGGCGCGCCCAGCACCGTCATCGAGGCGATGGAGCCCGCGAACATGCCGACCTCGAAACCGAGATCTTCGGCGATACGCGCCGAGATCGGATCGTAGACCGAGCCCGGGTGGATACAGCGGTCGCCCTCGATCACCGCCCGGTAGCGCTCGCGTCGTTCGGTCCAATCCATCGCCGTCGGTCCCCTCGAATTCGGAAGGCCGGCAAGCTAACGCATTTCGGACGCGAGGCGAAACGGTCCCCGGCGTCCCCAATGCGACCGGCCGGTGTCCCGGCGCGTGTAGGACACGAGCGGAGATCGATGTCATGTCGTCACGCCCGGCAAGGTCGACGACATCGCCCCGGCCAGGGCCATGCCGGCTCGCCGTCGACACAGGCATCGGGTAGGCAAATCGCCATCGGGTCGACATTCGCGTCCTTCGAATGCCGGGCGGGAATGTCGACATTTGCCGACTCGACCGGCCGGTCGGCATTTCGGTCGGCAAAGGCGCGCCCGGAAATGCCGACCGTCCACGCGCGGCGCCAGCGGGTCGGCATGTCGCGGCGATGCTTGTCCCGGAACCCCTCCGTCGGCGGCCCGGTCGGTAGCGATGGCGGTCGGATGATGCACGATCGTGTCCTCCATACGGGCGGGCGCAGGACCCGCGGCGTTTCTTCCGTTCTTCCGTCATGCCCGGACTCGTTCCACTGCTGTCCGGTTTAGATTGGCTCGACCGGGTGCAAGTCGTTGGTACAG
>JAPPHW010000386.1 GCA_028820945.1 Defluviicoccus sp. | reverse complement strand
CTCTCAGCCGCCGAACGCGGACGATCCGTCCGGCGTCGGCACGCGATAGAGGTTGAGCGTCATCGCGAGCAGGGTGTAGTAGCCGCAAACCGCGATCAAGTCGGTCAGCGCCTCCTGTCCCAGCAGCGCCTGGGCGCGGGCGTAGAGCGCGTCGTCGACATCGCGGGTCTCGTGCAGCGCGGCCGAGAAGCGGTAGACCGTCTTCTCCGCCTCGTCCGCGAAGGGCGGCTCCGCGCCGGTGCGTATGGCCTCGACGATCTCCTCGGCCACCCCTTCCTCCCGGGCGATCGGCGCATGCGCGTACCACTCGAACTCGGCCCCCCAGAATTTGGCGGTGACCAGCACCGCGATCTCGCGCAGATTGCCCGGCAGGCTGGAGCCGAAGCGGAGAAAGGCGCCGAGCTTCTGGACTTGGTCCGCGAGCCCCGGGCTGTGCAGCAGCACCGGAAAGGGTCCGAACACCGAGCCGCGCGGCCCCGACGCGATGGAGTCGTGGACCGTCTTCTGGGCGTCGGTCATGGTTTCGGGTCTGACCGGCTCGTATCGCATCATCGCTCGCTCCTTCCGGGATTTGGGCGACCGCAGCATAGGCCCGGGCGGACCCGACTCAAGGGGCGCCGGCGACCGCCGTTCGGAGCGTCGCAAACCGAGGAGGCCTGCAAATGCCCCGACCGCGGCGCTCGGCGTTGCCCGGGAATCGATTCGCCGGCGATACGCCATAGAATGACCGGACCCGCGCCCCGGCGCGCGATCCGCCCGCGAACGCCAAGGTTCCCTTGTACGCACCGCCCTATCAGGAAACCAGCACGGCGGGACGCTTCTTCGCCCTCTGGGGCAGGACCGCCCACCGCTTCGCATGGCCGATCGCGATCGTCGCTATCGTCAGCGCGCTCGCGGCCGGGATCTATGCCGCGCGCACGATAAAGATCAATTCCGATATTGCCGACATGCTGTCGGCCGATCTCGACTTCCGGCAACTCAATATCGAGCTGCAAAAGACCTTTCCGCGCCAGGCGCGCGACCTCGTCGTGGCGATCGACGGCGCGACGCCGGAGCAGGCCGAGCGCGCCGCCGACCGGATGCGGGAGGAGATCGTCCGCCGGCCGGAACTGTTCCGATCCGTGTTCCACCCGCGCGGCGATCCCTATTTCCGCCGCAACGGGCTGCTGCTGCTGCCGGTCGAGGAGCTGGAGGAAACCGCGGACCGGATCCTCGCCGCGCAGCCTTTCATCGGCACCGTATGGCAGGACCGCAGCATCCGGGGCCTCGCCGAGATGCTCTCCCTCGCCGTCGAAAGGCGCGCGGAAGAGGACGGGGAAAGCGGACTCAGGGGGCTCGCGGACGCGCTCGACCGGATCGCCGACGTCATCGCGGCGGACATCCAGGGCGCGCCGGGCGCGCTCTCATGGGTCTCGCTGATGTTCGGCCCGGGCGACGGGCGGCGCTCCGGCACACGCCAGATCCTCCTGGTGGAGATCGCGCTCGCCTTCGACGAGTTCAGGCCCGGCAAGGAAGCCATCGAGGCGGTTCGCGCCATCGCCAGCGCCATGCCCGCCGAGCTCAGGGAGGGCGTGTCCGTCCGCCTGACCGGCCGGCCCGCGTTGCGGCACGACGAGCTCCAGACCGTGCGCAGCGGCATGGAGCTTGCCGGGGGCCTGTCGTTCGTTCTGGTGGTGCTGCTGCTTTTCGCCTGTTTCCGCTCGATCCGAATTTCGCTCGCCGCGCTGTTCACCCTCGTCGCGGGGCTCCTGTGGACGGCGGCATTCGCGGCCGCGGCCGTCGGCACGCTCAACCTGATCTCGGTCGCCTTCGCGGTGCTGTTCATCGGCCTCTGCGTCGATTTCGGCATCCATTACGGACTCCGCTGGTGCGAGGCGTCGAGGCTGGGGCTGGAGGGCGGCACGGCGAACGCGCTCGCGGCGGCCAGCGTCGGGCCCGGGCTCTCGCTCGCCGCGCTCGCCGCGGGCATCGGCTTCCTCGCCTTCCTGCCGACCGACTTCCTCGGCCTTGCCGAGCTCGGTCTGATAGCGGGCGCGGGAATGGCGATCGGGTTCCTCGCGACCATGACCCTGCTGCCCGCGTTCATCGCGGTGCTCGACGCCCGTCCGGACGGGGTGGGAAACGGCGAGGGCGGTTTGGCCGGTACGGTGTCGCGTCTCATCGAGGGGCGGCCGCGGAGCGTCGTCGCGGTCGCCGGCGCCGTTCTTGTCGCGACCGCGGCCGTCTCCCCGCTGGTGCGGTTCGATTTCGATCCGCTCCGCCTCAAGGATCCGGACAGCGAGTCGGTCCGGACCGTCATGGAACTCGTCGAGAACGGGGACGGGGACGCCTATGCGCTCGTTCATCTCGCCGCCTCGGTGGAGGCCGCCGACGCGGCCGCCGCCACGCTCGAGACAGTTCCCGAGGTCGAGAGCGCCCGCACCCTTTGGAGCTTCATTCCGAAGGATCAGGAGGACAAGCTCGACATCGTCGACGAGGTGGCGGAGCTGGTCGGACCGGCCTTCGTCGCCGACCGTGCGCCGCCACCGACGAGAGGGGAGACCGTGACGGCCTTGCGCGATCTCACGGAAGGGCTGGACGCGCTCGCCGCCACGGGTGAGAACGACGAGGCCCGTTCGGCCAAACGCCTCTCCGGTGCGCTCGCCGGGCTGATCGCTTCCGACCCCACGCCCCGGAGGCTTGCCGGCCTTTCGGAACGGCTGCTGGGGAACCTTCCCGTCGCGGTGGCGCGCCTGCGGGAGGCGCTGTCCGCGGAAGCGGTCAATGCCGGTTCGGTCCCCGCGGCACTCCGCGACCGCTGGGTGGCGGAGGACGGCCGCGCCAAGGTCGAAATCCACGCCAGGGCGCCGATCCACGAGGACCGCGAAGCGCTGCGCCGTTTCGTCGAAGCCGTGCGGGGCGCGGTGCCGCGGGCCGTCGGTCCGCCGATCACCGTCCTGGAGGCGGGGAACACGGTGGTCGCCGCGTTCGTCCAGGCAACCGCGACCGCCATCCTCGCCATCGCCCTTTTGCTCGCGGTGACGCTGCGTTCCCTGCGGTCGGTCGCGATCGGCTTCCTGCCCCTGGTGCTGGCGGCGCTGGTCACGATCGCGGCGATGGTCGCGGCAGGGCTCTCCTTCAACCACGCCAACGTGATCGTGCTGCCGCTGCTCTTCGGGCTCGGCGTCGCCAACGGTATCCACCTGCTCGCGCGCGAGCGGCGCGAGGGCGCGGCCGCGCCGGCGATCCGTTCCAGTACGCCGCGCGCAGTCCTGTTCAGCGCGCTCACCACCGCGGCATCCTTCGCGAGCCTCGGAATCTCGCACCATCCGGGCACGGCGAGCATGGGGGTGTTGCTGACCATCGCCCTGGTCAGCCTGCTCGTCTGCAGCCTGACCGTGCTGCCGGGCCTTATGCTGATCTGGCCGCCGCGCCGGTCCTGAAGCGCCGGGTGACGAGGCCCTGGCCGCCGAGCCAGACGAGCGCATCGGCGAGCGTCTCCTCCAGCGGGCGCAATTCGATCCCGAGATCGGCGGCCGTTGCGAGCGCGCCCGGCACCGCCGGGCGCCGCGCCATCCGCACACCTTCGAGGCTCGCCTTCGGCGGGCGGGCGGTCACGCGCGCGGCGAGTTCAAAAACCGAGGCGGCGGTATAGGCCAGCGCGTAAGGAACCCGGCGCCTGGGCATTTCGAGCCCGGTAAGCCGCTCCACCGCGGCGAGCAGTTCGGACATCCGGACGGGCGGGCCGCCGAGGAAATACCGTCCGCCGACCGCGCCCCGTTCCGCCGCCGCGACATACGCCTCCGCGAGGTCGCCCGCGTCGATCGCGCGGAGCTCGAAATCGAGAAAGGCCGGGACCGCGCCGTTGACATAGTCGAGCAGCATCCGCGTCGGCGGCGTGATGTTGCGGTCGCCCGCCCCCAACGGCAGGCAGGGGTTGAGGACGACAACGGGAACGCCTCTCGCCGCAGTGTCCAGCGCCGCCCGTTCGGCGAGGAACTTCGAGCGCGCATAGGGGCCCGGCATGTCGTCGAGCGTCGGCTCGCGTTTGCCGCGCGGGGGCTCGAAATGGATCGCCGCCGTGGAGGTCGCGACGATCCGCTCCACCCCGGCCCGTTCCGCCTCGTCCAGCACCGCCGTCGTCGTCTCGACATTGGCGGCCGCGAAGTCGGCGGCGCGCCGCGCCCAGAGCCGCGGGTTGCCGGCGACGTGAAAGACGCGCCGGACCCCTTGCAACGCGTTCCGCAGGGTATCGGGATCGGCGGCCGAGCCCACGATCCGCTCGACTCCCCCGGGCAGTTCGGCGCGCCCGTCGAGATCGAGCACCCGCACCGCGCCGCCGCCGCGCAGCAGGCGTTCCACCAGCCGCCCGCCGATGAACCCCGCCCCGCCGGTCACGAGATCGGTCACGGGTGGCGGTCTCCGGCCCCTCAGATACGCCGCTTCGCCGCGACTCGGGGTGAGGGGCACCTTGAACGCTTTCTCCTCATCCGACACAGGCGCGCCTGCCTGCACCGTATCGCGGGAAGCCGCGCCGCCATGGTACTTTGACATGTGTCACATGCGAACCTGTTGGCGCACATATGATCAAGATCCAAGTCTACCTCCCTGAAGAAGACTTGGGGGCCCTCCGTCGAGCCGCAAAGCGCTCGGGACGAAGTGTCTCCGACCTGGTCCGTGAAGCGATTCGTCGCGTATGGCTGCAACCGCCGGCCGACGGGCCCGTTGCCCTTTGGGACGGGGTTCCGGCTCGCACCTCCGCGGAGCATGATTCGATTTACGACGAACGTCGTTGAGGATCGGCGAGCACGGCAGCCGCTTCGCCGCGACACGGGGTGAGGCAGTCGTTGAAATCCAGGAACCCCCCTCATCCCGAGTAGGCGCGACAGCGCCGTATCGAGGGACGCGCCGCGGTCGGGCTGTGTCGGGCGCTTCCGACCGAAACGGATACGCCATAGCGTGGCCTTCGCATTCGATCGTCATTTCGCGGCGGTCGGCTATCGTCTGGTGGGGTGACCCCGGGCACGACCCCTCGCGCGTGGGAGGCCGATAGCGTCAGCCTCGGGGGTCGCCGGGCCGGTCGTAGCCCCAGCGATCGATGTACGGGCCCCAGGCATCCTCGACCTTTGCGAGATCCTCTTCCGGGTAGTCGTATCGGTTGCGCCGGTAATCCCGGACGCCGTCGAGATAGGCGCGAAAATCGGGTTCCGCCTCGGCAAAGCCTTCGAGCCCGAGGGTCTCGTAGAGCGCGGCGACTTCTTCCATCGGCCGTTCCGACAGGCGCTCGTAGCGAAGCTCGTGGAAATTTCCGTCGGGTATGTCCGGCCGGTCGCCGATGAAGCGGTCCACGATCCGGCGGTAGCCGTCGAGCACGATGTCGTCGATGGAGAGCCCGTCGTGGTTCTGGAGCGCAAGCGCCGGCAGCAGCTTGTCGTAGTAGTTCCGCATCGAGAAGAACACCTCGTACGGATTGCGGACGCAATGGACGAACTTCGCGTCCGGCCAGATCTCGCGAATGGCCCGGATGCGGGCGGTGTAAACCGGGTTCTTGACCAGCAGCCTCCGGCGGCCGGCGGCGAGCCAGACCTTGCGGGAGAAATAGGCGAAGGTATCCGCCCAGCGCCGAATCTCGTGCTCGGTGCAGGAGTCGAAGAAAACGCCGCGGTCGAAATTGACGGCGAAGGCCTTCGGGAAGTAGATGCCGTGATAGAACGAGACTGGGCTCATGTTGGCGAGCGGAATCTCGTCCTCCTGCGGCGAATCGGGCTCAACCGGGATGCCGTCGATGAACCGTTCCTTGGGCAGCATCCGTTCGAGGACCGGGCCGAGCGCCGCCGCGAGGCCGAGGAAGTCCCAGGGCATCCCGGCGGCGAGCGGCGAGACGTAGGAAAAGCCCCGCCGCGAAAGGATGTTGAACAGGTGGGTGGTGCCGCTGCGCCAGTGCCCGACGATGAATACCGGCGGCGGCATGTCGCCCGCGCTCCGCAGCCTGGCCGCAACCCATGCGCGCTCGGCGAGCGTCGAGGGCAGACGGGCGGAAGCGACGACCAGGGCTACCAGGACCCGGGGCAACGCGCGCGGCGCCACGCCCCCGTTGGCGCTCAGCACGCGGGTCAGCGTCGCCAGATCCGCGCCGCAAAGCGGGTGCATGAAGGGGCGCGCGGCCTTGCCGCTCATCCCGTTTCCGACCCCGAGGCTGGAACTGAAAAGCGCGGGGGTTTCATCGTCGCCTGCGTTTCTGCTCAACTTCCCGCGCGGCGGGATCGGACTATAGTGCGCCCGCCGCGTCGTAGAAACACCGGTGCGGCGCCGCGTCCTCGCGGGTCGGCAGGGACGGTATCCCTGCACTCCAGGTCGGTTAGCCGGAGAATCGTGTGCTCAGCCTGTCGGTTCTGGACCAGTCGATCGCCGCCGCCGGAAGGCCGCACGGCCAGGCGATCCGCGACACCGTCGCGCTGGCCGCGCACTGCGAGGCGCTGGGTTATCGCCGCTTCTGGGTCTCGGAACACCACAACCATCCGAGCATCCTCGGCACAGCGCCGGAGATTCTGATCGCCGCGATGGCGATGAAGACGGAACGCATCCGGATCGGCAGCGCCGGCGTGATGCTGCCGCACTATTCGGCGCTCAAGGTCGCGGAGCAGTTCCGCGTGCTGGACGCGCTCGCGCCGGGGCGGATCGACCTCGGGCTGGGACGCGCGCCGGGCTCGGACGGGCTCACGGCGTACGCGCTGCACCCGATGGCCAACGAGCGGCCGCAGCAGTTCCCGGCCGACGTGCGGGACATCCTCGCCTGGATTTCCGGCAAACCGCTGGCGGATGGGCACGCCTTCGCCCAGGTCCGCGCCTATCCGGCGGGCGATACCGTGCCGGAGGTGTGGATGCTGGGGAGCTCGAATTACGGCGCGCAGGTGGCCGCCCATTTCGGTCTGCCCTACTGCTTCGCATGGTTCTTCACCGACGGGCAGGGGGCGGCGGAAGCGCTCCGCATGTACCGCGACGGCTACCGGCCCAGCGAACGCCATCCGGAGCGGACCAGCGGGCTCTGCGTCTGGGCGCTCGCGGCGGACAGCGAGGAAGAGGCACAGCACCACTACACCCCCCGCGCGCGGTGGCAGCTGCTGCGCCGGCAGGGGCTCTATACGGCGCTGGAGACGCCCGAGGACGCCGCCGCCCACCCCTATACGGATTCGGAGAAAGCCGTCCTCGACCGGTTCCGCAAGCAGGCATTCGTCGGCACGCCCGACCGCGTGGCGGAACGGATCGACGCGCTCGCGAACGAGCTCGACGTGCAGGAAATCGCCATCGTCACCTGGACCCACGACGAAGACGTGCGGCGGAAGAGCTACGCCCTGCTCGCCGAGGCGTTCGGGATGGGCTGAGGGGACCCCTCACGCGACCCATTCGCTGACCGGGGCGCGGGCTTCCTCGAGCGGCTGGCAGACGACGTCGACCAGGCTCGGCCCGTCGTGCGCGAGAGCGGCCCGGAGCGCGGGGGCGAGGTCGCCGGGTTCGGTGACCGACCATGACCGCACGCCGTAGGCTTCGGCGATCCTCGCATGGTCGCTCCGGGAAAAGTCGACCGCGTGGTAGCGTCCGCCATAGCCGGTCTTCTGGCCGGCCTTGATCCAGCCGAAAGACGAGTTCGACACGACGACGAAGGTAATCGGCAGGCCGAGTCGGACGACGGTCTCCAGCTCGCCGGCGGCGAAGCCGAAGCTGCCGTCGCCCATGACCGCGACGCACTTGGCCTCGGGCCTTGCAAAGTGCGCCCCCACAGCGGCCGGCATGGCATACCCGAGAGCGCCGTGCGCCCGGTTGGAAATGAAGCGCCGCCCCGCCTTCTCCAGCACTAGATACGCGGAAAGGTAGGGGCACGGCGTGCCAGGGTCGGCGATGACCACGGCGTCCGGCGGAAGTGCCGCCTGCAATTCCGCGACAAGACGCTCGGGGCGGATCGGCGTCTCGTCGGACCGCGCGAGCGCGTCGAATGCGGCGAACTTCTTTGCCCTCTGCGAAGCGATGAAGCTCGGGTCGATCCGCCCCGGCGCGGCCCCGTCGAGAGCTTCGCCGAGCGCTTCGAGGGCGAGCCGCGCGTCGCCTTCGACCGCCGCCTCGGTCGGGTAGTTGGCGCCGGGCACGCGCCCATCGACGTCGATATGGACGATCCGGGTTACGCCGGGGCGGGGAAAGCGCCAGCGTTCGGTGGTGACGGAGCCCGCCCGGCATCCGACGAAGACGACCAGGTCGGCCGCCTCGACCACCGCGCGCGTCTCGGGCGTGCCGCCGTTGCTGCCCACCACGCCGACGGCGAGTTCGTGGGTTTCGGCGATGCTCCCCTTGCCGCTGACGGCGGTCGCGACCGGGGCGCCGATCTTCTCCGCAACGCCGAGCAGGGCCGTCTCGGCGCCGGCGGTCATGACCCCGCCGCCGCAGATGAAGAGCGGCGCGGACGCGCTCGCGATGGCGTCTGCCGCGGCGCGGACGGATTCGGGGTCGGGTGCGACGCGCGCCGCGATCCCGGGCTCGACGCTGAATTTCTCCGCGTCGATCTCGCCGCGCTGCACGTCGAAGGGAAGGCCGATATGGGCCGCGCCGGGCCGTCCCGCCGCGATTGTCGCGAAGGCCGCGTGCATCGTGTGCGGTATGTCGGCCGCGCGGTCGATCACCGCGTTCCACTTGGTCGCAGGGCGGAACAGCGCCTCCTGATCGATCTCGGTCAGGGTGAAACGGCCGCGCGAGGAGACCGAGATGTCGGAGGTGATCGCGAGCAGCGGCACCGAGGATTCGTTGGCTTCCACGACGCCGGGGAGGATGTAAGTCGCGCCGCCGCCTGACGGCCCCTCGCAGACCCCGACGCGGCCGCTCAACCGGGCATAGGCGTCCGCCATATAGGCAGCGGAACGCTCGTCCCGGGTGAGCACGTGGGCGATCCCGTGATCGAGCCGGGCGAGCGCGTCGTAGAGCGGCAGGCTGGTATCGCCGCAGAGACCGAACACGACTTCCACGCCGTACGCCTGCAGGATACGGACGACCGCCTCGGCCCCGGTGAGCGCATTGCCGCGCTCAGCGTTCATTGGCCATCCACACCGCCTCCACCTCGGCGACGCTCGCCAGCTCCCCGAAATAGCGGTCGATGTTGCGGAGCGTCGCCTCGTGGTCCTCGCGGGAATAGGTCGCCGTCCCGTCGGTGGTGAAGACCACGTAGTAGTCGTGCATGAACGCATCGCGCGCCGTGGTCTCGACGCAGACATTGGTGGCGACCCCGGTGAACACCGTCGTGCGGATGCCGTGAGCGCGGAGGATGGTGTCGAGGTCGGTGTTGCGGAAGGCGTTGAAGCGGTGCTTGCTGACGACGGGATCGCGCGGCCCGGGGCGCACGTCGCCGTAGAAATCGCCCTCCCACGAATCGGCCTTGCAAACCTCGCGCCGCGTGTAGCTCCCTTCGCGCTTCCGCGACGCCTGCTCCAGCCAGGTGTCGGAGAGGTAGAAGTTGTGCTCTGACGAATAGACGTTGCGCACGAAGACGACCAGCACGCCGGCGGCGCGTGCGGCCGAGATCAGCGGTGGCAGCCGGTCGGCCATCGCCTGCGCGTCGGCGAGGTCGAAACCCTCCCGGTCCATCATCCCGCCCGGCGCGCAGAAATCGTTCTGCACGTCGATCACGATCAGCGCCGTATGGCCGGGCTCGATCTTGTTCGCGAGCCCGCGCAGCGGTGTCACGTGGGATATTTCCGAAGCGACCGCGAAATCGTCGGTTTCGGACGACATGGCGTTCCTCCCGTGGCCGGCATGATCCAATATAAGCGCAGAATGACAGGGAGACGCCCCCATGGCCAAGCCGCGAATAGCCCACCTCGCCGGCCCCAACGCGACTATCCAGAACACCCCGCCGCTGGTGACCTCGAACAAGGCGCGCCGGCTTCACGGCCTGCCGCTGTTGACCGACGACGACGGCGCGCCGGCCCGTTTCGACGCGCTCAGGACCCAGCGCCTCGCCGCGCCCGCGACGGTCTATGTCGAGCAGTTCTCCGCCCACCCGCTCGAACGCGACGCGGCCGAGCTCTACGGGCCGCCGGACGGCTATGTCGACGCCGCGGGCGAGTTCAGCGAGGAGCGCCGGAACCCCGACGACAGGCCGGTCTACCGGATCGAGCTCAGGCCGGAGGACGGGCTCTACCCCCTGCCCTACATGGCCCGGCAGGCCGACGGCAGCGCCTGGGAAGACGATACCGCCCATCCCGGGGCGCCCAAGGAACGAAGCCGGCAGGCCTATTTTCCGGACGGGTCCCGGCTCTTCGAGGAGGTGGACCGGCTCGGCGTCTCGATGTCCGGGCACGGCAGCATGATCTCCACCCTGGCCGATATGGACTTCCACCGCATCGTGCCGTCGGGCGGCTACACCAAGGGGCTGCCGGCGGCGGAACGCACCGACATCGGCGACGGCGACATCCCGCCCGAGGCGCTGGGGCGCGACTTCTTTCCCTACCGGCCGACCCATCTCGCCTCCGCCCCGCCGCGCCCGGCGCTTGCCGAGGTCGCCAACCGGGTGCAGCGCATACTTGCGACCGGGGACTATATCGGCGCGATCTGGAGTCAGGGCAGCCCCAGGATCGAAGAAACGATCTATTGGCTGCAACTCCTCCTCGACACGACGCTGCCGGTCTGCGGCAACGCGGCGCAGCGGACGATGGGCGAGATCTCGAACGACGGGCCCAAGAACCTGCATGACTCGGTGCAGTACCTGACCTCTCGGGTCTGGGCCGACGCCGAGGGGCGCAACCGCGCCGGCATGGTGCTGATCCAGGAACAGCAGATCTTCTCGG
>JAPPHW010000232.1 GCA_028820945.1 Defluviicoccus sp. | reverse complement strand
CGTGAAGCCCTGGCGTTCGAAGAGCGGCCTGGCGGCGGCCGAGAAGAGATGCGCGTAGAACGCCTCCGCCTTTCGGTTCGCCGGGCCGCTGGTCAGCGCGGCCGGATAGGCGATCGGCCGGTGGCTCGATGCCGGAAACGCGGCGACGACGCTGACCCTGTCGGACGCCGCCGCGTCGGTCGCATAGACGATGCCGAACGGCGCCTCGCCGCGCGCGACGAACGCGAGCGCCGCCCGAACGTTGTCGGCCTGCACCACCCGCCGGGCGACTCCTTCCCAGACGCCGAGAGACTTCAGCGCCTGACGGCCGTACATGCCCGCCGGCACGGAGTCGACCAGCGCCATCGCCAACCGCCCGCCGTCGAGACGGCCCGGCAGATCCCCGATCCTCACCGGAGGCAGGTTTCGCCCGTGACCGATCAGCACCAGCCGGTTTCCGAGCATTTCCCGGCGGGATTCGCGGCGGATCGAACCCTCCCGCTCCAACACATCCATCCAGTCCCGGTTCGCGGACACGAATATGTCGGCCGGCGCGCCGCGCAGGATCTGGCGGGCGAGGGTCGACGTCGCCGCGTAGGAGACGGTCGGTCCGGTGCCGGTCCTTGCGTGCCACTGGCGAGCGACATCGTCGAGCGCGGTCTTGAGGCTCGCGGCGGCGAAGACCAGGATCTCCGGCCCGGCCCGCGCGCGCGGGGTCGCCGCCGCGCATATCGCCACGGCGCAGATTGCCGCCAGGAGGATGCGTCTCGACATTCGCTCCGTTTCCGCTGGGTGACGGCCGGGAATATCGTTCCGCCCCGCGGGCTTTGGCAAATGGTATTCCCGACAAGCGGTCCGCCTCGACCGTTACCCTGGGCGCCGTGGAATCGGAAGGGAGAAAAAACGTCGTGGAGGCTGTGACTCACCAACCTATTTTCCCTGAATAAGAATTTTTCGCTTGACTCGGGACCCGTTTCAGCCGAGACCGACATTTGATCGAAATCCCGGTCTGAGCTGTTCTAAGTCCTTGAACTACAAGGGGCTGCCGCGCCGTTCGCGGATCATTGTTGCGGACTGTGAGAGCAAGCTGTTTTGTAGCTCTGGCGAGTCTTGTGGCATTTCGCCTGTGCGAGGCGGCCTCGGTCGATTCTGCGATCCCTATCCGGATGGTGACTGGTTGTCGGGGATTGTGGCCTATGCCCAATGCGAGTTGGTATACGCACTATGGGCGAGACCGCCGGCGGAGGTCGGCAACCGATAGCAGCAGAGACGGTTCATCGCCAGCCGACTCTCGGACGATACGACCGGAACTGACGCATGGGTGAGTTAGATATCCGACAGTGCCCATCGCCGGAGATTTCCGATGCTTCGCCCCTACCAGCGCCGTCTTTTGTTCTCGTACCTCGCGAACGCGGCCAGGCGCCTCGACAGGCGCGATCCCGCCGCCGCCGATCTGACATCCTGGGTCGCCGACAACGCCCCGGTTCTCGATGACGAAAAACCCGGCGAGGTCGTCCGCCGGCGCCGGGGTCGGCGGGAGCGGATCGCCGACCCCGGCGATCCCCATCTTACCGACGACGGCTGGATCGAGTTCCAGGAGGCGCTCGCCGACAAGGCGCGGACGGCGGGAAGGCCGAAACCCGACCTGTTGTCGCGGCGCCTGAAGCGTCTCGCCGGCATCACCGGGATACGCGACACGGTGCTGGCCGCGTCGGAGCGGTTCGGCGAGCGGACAATGAGCATCGACGGAAACGCGACGATGCGGATCAGCGGCGCTCGTCTTCTGTCAGGGGCTCGGAGCGGGGGTCGAGCTCGTAGAGCGTTGGCGACGTGCGCGGCACGGAAACGAAACCCGCTCGATCCTCAGCCACGGGGCGAGGCCGCAGCACGAGCCGGAGGATGGCGAACACGGCCAGCCCGGCGTGAACGATCGTGGTGAACAGGAACAGCCCGCCGCCGCCCATATATGCCATCAGGCCCGAAGCGACCACCGGTCCAAGCGAGGCGCCGATCCCGTACAGCAGGAGGAGCCCGCCGGCCGCGGCCACGAATCCGGTCTTGTCGACGAGGTCATTGGCGTGGGCGATCGACAATCCGTAAAGCGGCATGGCGCAGCCGCCGAACACGAACGACAGTGCGATCAGCGCCGCGGTCGAAGCGTCTTGCCAAACACCGAGCAGCGCGCCGCTGGCCGCGGCGCAAACGGCAGCGGCGGCGATCACCCGGCGCCGGTCGAGGCGGTCGGAAAGTCGACCGAGCGGCCATTGGGCCAGGGCGCCGGCGAGCGTGGCACCGGCGATGAAGTAGACCACGCCGTCGACGTCCAGTCCGCTGCGACGCGCGAATACCGGCCCCAGCGACCAGAACGAGCCGTTCACAAGGCCCACGCTCAAGCATCCCGCGAAGCCTACCGGCGAGAGACGCCACAATCCGGGAATGTCCAGGCTGACGGTCGCGGGCCGTCGGGGATTCCTCGCGGTCGTAAGGGACACCGGCACGAGTGCAAGCGCGAACAGCATCGCGACGAAGGCGAAGGGCTCGAAGCCGGAAGGCTCGTGCAGGGTGAGCAGGAACTGCCCGACCATCAGCATGCCGAGACCGACGATCGTGTAGACCGACATGATCGTCCCGCGGTCCGCGGCCCTGGCCCGGTCGTTGAGCCAGCTCTCGATGACCGTGTAGAGACCGGATATCGCGAAACCGATGACGAACCGGAGGGCGCCCCAGGCGAACGGATCGATCAGGAAGACCAGCGCCAATACCGTGGCTGCCCCGGCGCCCGACAGCACGGCAAATGTCCTGATATGTCCGACCCGGCGTATGAAATGCGGAACGATCATGCAGCCGACGATGAAGCCGGCGAAGTAGACGGCGCCGAGCGCCCCGATTTCGAGGGTGGAGAAACCTTCGATCTCCGCGCGCACGGGCAGGAGTATGTTGAACAGCCCGCTGCCCGCGACGAGGATCGCCGTCCCCAGAAGAAGGGCGGCAAACTGACGGATCATCGCGGAATTCCGGATGTCGTGGCGGGTGCCGGAGGTCGGACGACAGGTCCCGTCCGGCACGTTCGACACAGCGATATGGTGCCGGGAGGAAACGGATCAATACCGGCCCGTCGGCAAGAGCATGGGAATTTGCGGAAGCCGGCGGCGAAGCGGTCTCGTCCGGCCCGGATCTCGTCCCCGGTCTCGAGCGCCCGGGATCGGTCGGCTCGCGGTCGGCAGGGCGCGTCCCGCTTCGGCCTACAACCCCGTCGCGGCTATTGCCGGGCGCGTGCGGGAAGCGATGATGCCCTTGAGGCGCCGCCGCGCGATGAACGCGCCCATCCGGTCACAGCCACCCGAACCGGCGGAAAAGCCAGAATTCAGCGAGCCCGACGACGGCGAGGGCGGCGACGAAGACCGCGAACGCCCAATGCCATGTCGCCCCGGGGATGCCGCCGAGATTGACGCCGAGAAGACCCGCGAGAAGACCGAGCGGCAGAAATATGCCGGCAACCACGGAGAGCACGTAGACGTTCCGGTTCGTTCTCTCGCCGAGACGCCGGGTCAGCTCGTCCTGAATCACCGACGCCCGTTCGCGCGCCGCGTCCAGGTCCTCGACCTGGCGGGTCACCCGGTCGGCCGCGTCGCGCGCCCGTTGGACGGCCGTCTCGTCGACCCAGGAGACCCTCTCCAGTGCGAACCTGGCGATGGCGTCGCGCTGCGGCGCGATAAACCGGCGCAGCGCGATCGCCTTGCGCCGCAATGCCCATAGCTCGGTCGGCTCGGCAGAGCGCGGATCGTCGAGCAGGCGATCCTCGATCGCGTCGATGGCGTCATCGAGGTCCGCTACCACCGGACCCATGCGCTCCAGCAGCCCGTTGCAGAGGTCGAGCAGCAGATCCGGCACGCGGGCCGGTCCGCGGCCGGCTTCCAGCCTCGCGCGCAGGTCGGACACCGTCTCCAGCCGTCGGCGGCCCACGGAAACGATCCGGCGGCTGTCCGAGAAAAGGCGTATCGAGACCATGTCTTCGGGATCGGACAGGGGGTCCAGGTTGACGCCCCTCAGATTGAGAAGGAGGCCGTCGTCGATGGCCAGGCAGCGCGGCCGGGTTTCCTCGTGAAACAGGGTTTCGGCGGCCAGATCGGGCATGTCCCCGCGCTCGGCGAGCCAGCGTCGGGCGAGAGCGCTGTCGAGGTTGAGATGGATCCAGACCGCGCGATCGGCGGACAGCGCCGGCAGATCCGTCCAGGCGAGCGGAGACGCGCCGCCCCGGCCGTCCAGGGCATAGGCGAAAATCAAGGTTTCGGCATCCGACATCGGTTCTTCCTTGTTTGACGCGCCTGCGCCGGCGCATCGCGCTACCAGCGATGGAAACAGCACGAGCGGGGCACAGCCCGGCGAGGCCGTAACCGGTCCCCGCGTTGGTGGGACCCGACACTCCGCCGAGACGAAAAAATATTTTTCTCATCCCCTTGTGCGGACGGTCGTCTGTCGCCAAATCGCCTCCGCTGGCACTCGAAGCTGGAGAGTGCCAGCAGACCGGGCGGTCACGAAGCATCTTATTCCGGAGAACGTCAAATGAGCCTTCGACCGCTGAATGACAGGGTCGTCCGCCGGGTCGATCGGGACACCAGGACCGCAGGCGGCATCATCATCCCGGACACCGCGCAGGAAAATCCGCAGGAAGGCGAGGTCCTGGCCGTCGGCCCCGGCTTGCGCGCCGAAGACGGAACGCCGCACGCGCTGGACGTGAAGCCCGGCGACCGGGTGCCGTTCGGCAAATGGTCCGGCAACGAGGCGAAGCTCGACGGCGACGGGCTCCTGTTCATGGAGGAGTCGGACCTGCTGGCGATCTTCGACACCGAGCATGCATCTCAACGGGCCGCGTAGGCGCGGCTGTCTGAAACGGAACGGGCAAGGACAAATCCGATGACTGCGAAAGAAGTACGTTTTTCCGCCGACGCGCGGACCCGGCTGCTCACGGGAATGGACACGCTGGCGCGCGCCGTCGGCGTGACGCTCGGCCCCAAGGGCCGCAACGTGGTGCTCGAAAAGGCGTTCGGCGCGCCGCGCATCACCAAGGACGGCGTGACCGTCGCCAGGGACATTGAGCTCGCCGACAAGTTCGAGAACATGGGCGCCCGCATGGTGCGCGAGGTCGCCTCGCGGACCAACGACGAGGCGGGCGACGGCACCACCACGGCGACCGTTTTGGCGCAGGCCATCGTGCGCGAGGGCATCAAGGCGGTGGCGGCAGGCATGAACCCGATGGATGTCAAGCGCGGCATCGACATCGCCGTCGAGGCGGTGTCGGCGGATATCCTTGGGCGCGCCAAGCCGGTCGACACCGACGAGGAGATCGCCCAGGTCGGCACCGTCTCGGCCAATGGCGAGCGCGGGATCGGCGATATGATCGCCAGGGCGATGCGCAAGGTCGGCAAGGAGGGCGTCATCACGGTGGAGGAGGCGAAGAGCCTCGAAACCGAGCTGGACGTGGTCGAGGGCATGCAGTTCGACCGCGGCTACCAGTCGCCCTACTTTGTCACCGACGCCGAGAAGATGACGTGCGAAATGGAGGAGCCCTACATCCTCCTGCACGAGAAGAAGCTTTGCAACATGCAGGCGATGCTCCCGCTGCTGGAGGCGGTGGCGCGGTCGTCCAGGCCGCTGCTGATCGTCTCCGAGGATGTCGAGGGCGAGGCGCTGGCGACGCTCGTGGTCAACAAGCTGCGCGGCGGGCTCAAGGTCGCCGCCGTCAAGGCGCCCGGCTTCGGCGACCGCCGCAAGGCGATGCTCGAGGACATCGCGATCCTCACCGGCGGCCAGGTGGTCTCCGAGGATCTCGGTATCAAGCTGGAGAACGTGACGCTCGACATGCTGGGCACCGCCAATCGGATCTCGGTCACCAAGGAGGAGACCACGATCGTCGACGGCGCCGGCGACAAGAACGCCATTGCCGGGCGGTGCAACCAGATCCGCGCGCAGATCGAGGAGACGTCGTCCGACTACGACCGCGAGAAGCTGCAGGAACGCCTCGCCAAGCTCGCCGGCGGCGTGGCCGTGATCAAGGTCGGCGGCGCGACCGAAATCGCGGTGAAGGAAAGCAAGGACCGGGTGGAGGACGCGTTGAACTCGACCCGTGCGGCGGTGGAGGAAGGCATCGTACCCGGCGGCGGCATCGCGCTGCTCTATGCCGGCCAAGCTCTCGACGGGCTGCGGGGCGCCAACGCGGACCAGAACGCGGGTATCGGCATCGTCCGCCGGGCGCTGCGCGCGCCGGCCCGGCTCATCGTCGACAACGCGGGCGAGGACGGATCGTTCGTGATCGAAAGGCTGCTCGAGCAGGACAGCCCGACGCACGGCTTCGACGCCCAGAACGGCCGATATGTCGACATGGTGCAGGCGGGCATCGTGGACCCAGCGAAGGTGGTCCGCACCGCGCTCCAGGACGCGGCATCCATCGCCGGGCTTCTGGTCACCACCGAGGCCATGGTGGCCGAGAAGCCGGCGAAGAAGAACGGCTACGTCCCCGACATGGACATGGACATGTAGCCCCGCGGGCGGAACCCCCGGGGCGCTCCCCGGGGGTTCCGGCCCACCGATATTCCGAGCGACGACATCCTCGCTCGACATCGTTTCGCAGTGGACCGGTAGTCGCCGGTGGCCGCGTGGCCGCCGGGCCGGCTCCCGAGGACACCGGCACGGCCTCGGCGGCGCGCTCGGCGGGCCTCTCGAACGCGGTTCACCTTGACGTTTCAGGACAATGTCCGCCGGTTCTTGATCGGCGGCATGCATATTCATGCCGGCTTCGCCGATGCGGACACGCGCATCCGCGTGATGACGGCGCTGCGCCGGCACCTGCCGCTGCTGCACGCCCTGTCGGCGTCTTCGCCGTTTGCCGACGGGCGCGAGACCGGGTTCAAGTCGTGGCGGCTGACGCTGGTCGGCGGGTTGCCGCGTACCGGCCTTCCCCGGGCCCTGGATTCGCGCGCGGCGTATGACCGGCTGGTCGCGGAGTATCGGCGGCGCGACTTTACTGGGGACGGCAGCGAGCTGTGGTGGGACATCCGCCCCTCGCACACCTATCCGACGATCGAGACGCGCATCTGCGACGTGTGCACGCGGCTCGAGGACGCGGTCAGCATCGCGGCGCTATACGCATCGTTGATCCGGTGGCTCGTTCGGCTGGAGCGGGGCGACGCCCTGCCTCCGGAACCCCTGACCGAGCTCATCGCGGAGGACCGCTGGATCGCGAGCGCTACGGCGTGTTCGCGTTCTTTGGCGGCCGCGAGGGCGCGCGCGTGGACATCGACGATTATCTCGCCGGTCTCGTGGACGAGATCGCCGGCGACGCCCGCACGCTCGGCTGCGAGGCCGAGATGCGCCGCGCGCTCGCCATCGTGCGCGACGGCGCCGGCGCGGATCGCCAGCTCGATCTCTACCGGCTGCGCCGCTTCGAGGGGGACAGCCATGACGAGGCGCTGCGCCGCGTCGTCGACCGAGTGCTGGAGGAGACGCGGGAGACGGTCGCCGATCCTTGCGCGTGAGCGACCGGCGGCGGGCGCGAGCGGAAATCGAAGGGCAGACCACGGCCGGCGAATCGAGTCGTCATTCGAGCGAAACCCGCGCGTCCGCCTCGCTGCGGTAAATCGGCAGAAGCCTGTCCAGCCCGCTGATCCTGAACAAAGTGAGGACGGGTTCCGAAAGCTCGCAGAGCGCCAGCCGGGCGTTCCGGTCTCCCAGGGACCTTGCTGCGACCGAAACGACATCCAGCCCCGCATGATCGATATACTGGAGATCGCGGAACACCAGGAGCAGCGCGCGGTCGGTCCGCTCGACCGCATCCCGCAGCGATTCGGCGAACGCCTCGGCGTTGGACCCGTCGATCCGTCCCGCCACGTTCACCGACAAGACATGCTCATGCGGTTCGATCGTGAGCTCCATCGCCTTCACCTCCCGCTACCGCTCCACTGAAGGTTCGGCTGCGGTTCGCGCAGCGAGCCCTCGTCCGCAATGTTACATAATTTCGGTTGCCGGCTGCCCAAACGGTTCGCAGGGGACGTACGACATGCTCGATTTCCTCGACGCAGAGTGGTTGAGTAAGCTGACTCTGACCCTCGACAGGCAGGGCGGACCGCCTCGCTCGCTCTGGCCTTCGGCCGCCCGCGGGCACCGCACCGGCATCGTCCAGTCGCACCCGGTTCTCCAGCCGCCCGCGGCGTTCGCAGCGACGATCGGGGGTATCGGATTTGACTGTCGTCCTGCCCTCTCGCACCCCGACGGCATCCCGGCGGTTTCGGGCGTGCGCCGGTGGACGGGGCCCGGGCGGCCAGGTAGGAACATTCGGGACGCCGATACGGGAGGGCCGCATGAAATATGTCCGGATGTATACCGACGACGACGGCGAAACGCATTTCGAGGATGTCGAGGTGGCGACCGCGCCGCAGGCATTCGCGCCGCCGACCGAGCCGGTCCATGTTTCCGACCCGGCGCCCGCGGCGCGCATCCTGTTCGTCCGGATACCGCGCGGCTGGTTCGGCGACTGGCACGCCACCCCCAAGCGGCAGTTCAATACGACGATCGAAGGCGAGCTCGAGATCACGATGAGCGACGGCGAGAGCCGGATATTCGGCGCGGGCGCGGTGCGGCTGATGGAAGACACGACCGGCAAGGGCCACCAGACGCGGGTGGTCGGCGATGCCGACGTGGTCAGCCTGATCACCCAGACCGAGTGACCCGGGAGGCAGCCGGCGACGGCGGTTCATGCATGGGAAGGGGTTAAGCGACAGTCAGTCAGACCGCTACTGTAGCGCGCAGCCCATGCGATCACGCCGCAAGCAATCGAGGTTGCGATGGAACACGGCTGCCTGGGCTCGGGCGAAAGCGGCGGGGCCGGAGCCGTTCTCCCGGCTGCTCCGATACCGCGCCCAGTCGCCCTCATTCCCCTTGCGCCAGTAACCGTCGAGAATCTGCGCGGGCAGGGGCTTGAGCTCGGGCAGGGTGTTGTAGCGGGCTCCGGGTGGGCCGTCGCGACCGGGCAGGCTACGGCGTTCGCCGAGAAAGCCGTGGAACGAGTAGAAGGCATCGGAGCCGGGGAGGAAGGCGAGCTCGTAGTCGACGATGCGGTCCGGGTCGGTGATGTCGTCCGCCGACATCGTCGGGCGCTCGCCGAAGCCCATCATGAAGGCCCTCGCGTCACGGTCCAGAAACCGTACCGCGCGCCGCACCGCCCGCCCCGGCGTGTGAGGGTAAAGCTCGTTCGAGCGGATCGCCACGTCGATGTCGAAGCGTCCGTCGGACCCGAGCTTCACGGACTCGCCGACCAGGTGGGTGCGCAGATAGTTGTGCTGCTGCAGGGTCAGGGCGACGGGGCGCCCGTCTCCGTCCAGGACCACGAACGCGGCGGTGTAGTGGTCGAGCTGGTGCCAGTCGTCGAGGTCCGCCACCAGCGCAAGCGGGATGGCCGCGGCCAGGGACAACCCCGCCGGCAGGCCGCTCACCCGGAACGCCAGGTGGTAGGTGACGACGGTGAACTCCTCGGCCGTCCGACCCGGCTCCCGCGGCGCCCACAGACCGGTGCGCTCCACCGTGCCGTAGACCACGGGCCGGGGCTGGGCCGTGCCCGGCCCGTGCGTGAACTCCGCGCGGACGTCGTCACGGTAGCGGTTCAGGTCGCTCCTGCTGGGGCCGTCGATGCGGACGCCGTCGCCGGTTATCAGGTAACCGTGCGCGATGTAGTCGCGGTAGAAGTCGATGGGCCCTTCGTGGCCGGCGGGCAGGTGGAAGCGGGGCGCGTGGCGGCGCGCCAGGGCCCGATCGGCCTGACCGGCGGCTTCGCCCGGAGGGTTGGCCGCGAAATACTCGGCGAACCCGGGGTATTGAGAGAAGTTGCGGTCGGCGGCGGCAGAGCCGGCCCATGCGCAGATCAGCAGAAGCCCTGCGAGACAGCCGATCGTGAATACGTGACGCATCACATCACCGCGGAACGCGTGCGAACCTTGGTTTTCCGCCTTCCCGTGCGCGTTTCCCAACCGGTTACCGCAGTATCCGGTGACCGTCCAGGCCCACGCGGAAGCGCCAGCGGGTCCACCCCGGACGCGGGCTCTGGGTGGAAAAGCGCAAAGGCTTCGGCAACGGGTGTCCAGTAGCGCTTGGCACACAGGCCAGGGTTCGCACCGGAGCCGACCGCTTCCGCCAACACCACGACATGGGAGTACGTCGAATGGCGTTTCTCGAGCAAGTTACAATCTTTCTCGGCGCCGCGGTGGTGGTCGTTCCCCTCACCAAACGCGCCGGATTCGGCTCTGTTCTCGGCTACATGCTGGGGGGCGTGATCGTCGGGCCCTGGGCGCTGGACCTGGTCGACGACGAGTGGAAGGTCCTTCATTTCGCGGAGTTCGGCGTCGTCCTCCTGCTGTTCGTCATCGGCCTCGAACTGCAGCCGCGACGGCTTTGGACCATGCGCCGGGCGGTGTTCGGGCTGGGCGGCGGACAGTTCGCGCTGACCGCCGCGGCGCTGGCCGGACTTGCCCTTATGTTCGGGCTGCCGTTGGAGGCTGCGGTGGTCGCAGGGCTCGCCCTGTCGTTGTCTTCGACCGCCTTTGCCCTTCAGGCGCTGGCCGAGCGCAACGAGCTTACGACCCGCCATGGCCGCCTGTCGTTCTCGATCCTGCTGTTCCAGGACCTCGCGGTCATCCCGATACTGGCCCTCCTGCCGCTGCTGGGGCCCGCGTCCGGGGGCGCCGGGGACGGGATACCCTGGCTCGATATCGCCAAGGCGGTAGGAATGATCGCGCTCGTGGTTCTTGGCGGCCGCTACCTCCTGCGCTATGTCCTGCGGCTCGTCGCGCGCTTCGGCACGCATGAGGTGTTCACGGCGACGACCCTGCTCACGGTCG
>JAPPHW010000454.1:5105-10976 GCA_028820945.1 Defluviicoccus sp. | reverse complement strand
CGGACCCGACGTCTCCCAGACGTGAAGCCTCCCTGTTAGACTGGCCCGGAAATCCTGGATTTCCGGGCCCTCTTTTTGTCGGGGCGACGACTCGCGGTTCCCGAACCGCGCCGACCGGGTCCGTTCGGTTCGACCCTTCTGGCCCGAACGGTTCGCGAACTTCGATCGCGTGGACATTCCGGCCCGCACGGTGCAGGTTTGGAGACGACGGGGGAAATCCCGCCCGCGGCGGCGCGATTCCCCGCGAACTCCAGCGGCGGCGGATCGCATGGCGCGTGCGGGAGACGAAGCGGTAAGGCCTTCCACGTTCGTTCGGCGTATCGTCGGGGCCGAGCGTCTGTCCGGGCTCGTGGAACGCAGGGACGGGCCGGGCATCGCCTTCGCGGCGGCGCACGCGGCACTTCTCGCCGCGACGGGGTGGGTGCTGTGGCGCGCGCTCGGCACCGCCTGGGCGGTCCCGGCAACCGTCCTGCACGGGATCGTCATCGTCCACCTGTTCGCCCCGTTCCACGAGTCCGTCCACTACACCGCGTTCCGCACTCGCGGTCTCAATACCGCGATGAGCTGGATCGCGGGACTCGTCCTGATGCTGCCGCCCACCGTGTTCAGCTACCAGCACACGGCGCACCACAGGTTCACGCAGGACGTCGAGCGCGATCCGCAGATGATCCCGATGGGCGAGAGCCGCCGGGGGTTCTGGTACTACGCGAGCGCCGTCCCTTACTTTCAGGGGATACTGTCCGGACTCATCCGCCAGCCGTTCGGCCGCCTCAGCCCGTCCGAGCGTCGCGACGTGCCCGAAGCGATGCACGGTGCGGTGCGGCGGGAAGCGATCGCGTTCTGGTGCGTCTATCTTTCGCTCGCCGCGATCTCCGTCCTTTTCGAAACCTGGACGGTGGTGCTGTTCTGGCTGCTGCCGAGGGTCGCGGGCGAGCCTCTCATGCGCATCATCCGGATGTCCGAGCATGTCGGCTGCGCGCGGGTGCCGAACATGCTGGAAAACACCCGCACGGTGTTCGCATTCACGCCGTTGCGCTGGCTCGCCTGGAACATGGCGTACCACACCGCTCATCACGCGCTTCCCCAGACGCCGTTCTTCCGGCTTCCGGCGCTCGACGCGGTGCTGCGGGATCATGTGGTGGAGACGCGACAGGGGTATGCGGACTTCGTCAGGACCCATTTTCGCCGAATGGCGCAGTGACGATTTTTTCCGGAGGCAGCGCAGATGACGGCTCTTGAATCGCTGGTGGAGCTCGACGACGAGGATCGCGCGGCACTTGCGGAGATCCGGGAGGACATCCACGCGAAGATGTCGCGCCTGCGGGATCTCGACCCATGCATCCTCGACATGTCTTTTCGCGAGGCGGCGCTTTCCTCGCGATACGGCCATACGCTCGCCGACAAGATCGAGCTCTACGAGCTCGCGCGCGAATTCGGGTTCACCGATTTCGGGCTCTCAAACTTCTACGATTTCCCGTCGGTGACGGATCAGTTCCTCGATTACCTGATCGAGAACGACATTCCCCTCGACGGGTTCCTGGCGACCGTCGCGGTGGAACCGGGCGACGGGAGCGACGCCGTCGCGCGGAGTCCCGCCGTGGCGCGGACGGAGGAGGCGGGGATCCCCAACGTGATCCTGCTCGTCGAGATCCGTCCCTGCACGGTGGAATTGAGCGGGCGCGACCGCGAGGAGATGCTGCGCGACATCGACCGCTATATCCGCCATTACCGCGCGCAGCTGCCGCCGGAGACGGAACGGCGGGGCCGGATCTACGTCCGCATCGCGGACATATTCGATGCGTTCGACGACGATCCCGCCTACGTGGTCCAGGCGCTCAAGCTGCTCGGAGCCTCGCCGATCGCCGGCATCCTCTACGAAGACGTGCGTGGCAGCCGGTTCACGTTCGAGTCCAACGCGCTGGTCCGGCTTATGCGGCGCTACCTGCCGCCGCCGCGCAAGATTCTTGCCCACCCTCACTCGGGCAACGGCATGGAGGACGCGGCGACCGTCGAGGCGGTGCTTGAGGGCGCGGACGGCGTGTGGGCGGGGTTCACGCCCCAGGCGGCGCAGGGAGGACACGGTTCCGCCCTGATGTTCCTCACCAACCTGGTACGGGCCGGCAATCCCCACGTGCGGCGCCTCTACCGGCTCGAGAAGCTGGTGGAGACCGCCCGCGGGATGTGGCAGGTCCACGACCGGCACGACATCGAGCCCAACCAGCCGGTGGTGGGCGAACGCGCCTACCGCTACGTGGACCGGTATTTCGAGCAGGGCGACCTGCCCTGCGACCTCGACCCCGCGCTCATCGGCGCCGAGGTCGGTTACGAGATCATGCCCGCGTGGGCGCCGACCTACGTCATCGGAAAGCGGCTGGAGGAACTCGGATACGAGCCCGAGCTGTACGAAAACCGCACCCTGCTCCATCGGGTGAGGGCGTTGATCAACGAGACGCAGATGGAGGGCCGGCACGTTCGCTTCGACGACCCCGAAGAACTGGCCGCCGTGGTCGAACGGGCGCGCGAGGAGGTGGGCACGCTCCCGGCGGACCAGCGGCGCGCCGACGACAAGGACGTGCTCTCGCTGCGCCGGGGCTGAACGCCGTTGGCGCCTCCCGCGCGCGCGATGGTGTTCGAACGCGTCGGGCGGCCGCTCGAGCTCGATCAGCGCGGCATCCCGGAGCCGGGCCCGGGCGAGGTGTCGATCCGGATCTCGGCTTGCGGCGTCTGCCGCACCGACCTCCACATCGTCGACGGGGAGCTCGCGCGGCCCAGATTGCCGCTGGTTCCGGGACACGAGGCCGTTGGAAGGATCGAGCGTCTGGGCGCCGGGGTCGACGGCCTCGCCGAAGGCGAGCGGGTGGGTATGCCGTGGCTCGGCTGGACATGCGGGGCCTGCCGCTACTGCCGCTCGGGGCGCGAGAACCTGTGCCCGGACGCCGAATTCAACGGCTACACGCGGGACGGCGGCTATGCCGACTACGCGCTCGCCGACGCGCGCTACTGCTTTCCGGTGGGCGGCGATCTGACCGATGCGGAGGCCGCGCCGCTGCTGTGCGCCGGGCTTATCGGCTATCGCTCGCTCCGGATGGCGGGCGACGCGGACACGGTCGGGCTCTACGGATTCGGGGCCGCCGCCCATATCGTGGCCCAGGTCGCGCGCCACGAGGGCCGGCGGGTATTCGCCTTCGTCCGACGGGGAGACGGGGCGGCACGAACCTTCGCGCTGTCGCTCGGCGCGGATTGGGCGGGATGGTCGGACGAAGCGCCGCCCGAGCCGCTGGAAGCCGCGATCCTCTACGCCCCGGTGGGGGCGCTCGTTCCCGCCGCGCTCCGCGCCGTCGCGCCGGGCGGCATCGTGGTCTGCGCGGGCATCCACATGAGCGACATCCCGTCCTTCGCCTACGATCTGCTCTGGCAGGAGAGGCGCGTCGTCTCGGTCGCCAACCTGACCCGCCGCGACGGTACGGCGTTCCTTCCCCTCGCGGCGGAAATCCCCATCCGTCCGGCCGTGCGGACGATGCCTCTCGAAAAGGCCAACGAGGCGCTCGCGGCGCTACGCGACGGCGCGGTGTCCGGCGCGGTCGTGCTCACCGCATAAGACGGTCCCCGCGACGCCTCGGCGGACGGCGTCACTTCTTCCCGCGGAGCGCTTCGATTCGCCGTTCGACGGCGGCGCGCTCGGGCGAATCCTCGGGCAGGAGTCGGGCGAGCGCGGTCAGCGCCTCGCGCTCCTTTTCCCGCTCGCCGAGCACGCGCCAGGACCGCGCGAGGCGCGCCCAGCCCTCGGCGTCGCCGGGTTCTTCCTTCAGCCGCGCGGCAAGCCCTTCGACCATGCCGCGGATCATCCGCGCGCGTTCCTCCGGTGCCATCTCCCGCGCCGCGGCGACGTCTTCCCGCGTCGGGCCGGATTCGGTTTCGGGCGCGAGACCCGCGATCCGCCGGCGCAGCATGGGCAGCCATTCCGCGCCGTCCGGCGAGGCCGCCTCCAGCGCCCGCCAGCGCGCGAGCGCGCCGTCCCGGTCTCCCTTCTGCAGCGCCCCGAGGCCGAGATAGAAATGCGCCCTCGGTTCCCCGGGATCGATGGTCAGGGCGGCGGCGAACAGATGCTCCGCCTCCTCCGTGACCGTCCCGCGGTTCGCCGCGGCGAGCGCTTCGCCCTGGAGCGACTTGAGATCGGCGTCGGCGGGCAGCAACGCCGCCGCGCGGCCGTAGGCGCGGGCCGCCTCCGCGAAGCGTTCCAGCGACGAGAGCGACCGGCCGAGCAGGCGCCAGCCCCGCGCGTCGTCGGGCCGTTCCTTCATGCGCTCGGCGAGGCGTTGGACCAGCGTCGTCATATCGGTGTCGCGTTCCGCGGTGCGCGCGTCGGCATTTCCCGCTTCCATGCCCGCGGGGCCGAGCGGCGCGCCCTGCCAGACATAAAGCCCGCCGGCGGCCAGCGGCACCGCTGCCGCGAGAACGACGGCAAGGACCGCCCGCGTCCGAGGGGCCGCGCGCTCCTCCCGAGTCTCTTCCGCGGCCGCGTCGGCGGCGAGCAGCCTGCGGCCGATCTCGCCGCGCGAGGCGTCGAGCTGGTCCTCGGTAACCATGCCGCGCGCTCGGTCGCGCTCCAGCTCGGCGAGCTGGTCGCGGTAGATTTCGACGTCGTGCTCCGCGCGCGGCCGGGGCGGCGCCGGCGGCCGCAGCAAGGGCATCAGGACGCAGAAGACGACAATCAGCGTTATACCCGCAAGTGCCGCGAAGAGGATCACGGCGCTCCGTCCCCGCCGAGCAGACGATCGAGCCTCGCCCGCTCCCGTTCGCTCAGCGCCGCGGCCTCTCCGGGCATGGCCGCACGCCGGCGGCGCAGGAAGACCGCGACGGCAGCCGCTCCGATCAGAAAGATCGCCGCCGGACCGAGCCACAGCGCATAGGTCGTCGTCTTGAACGGCGGCGAGAGAAGCACGAAATCGCCGTAGCGCTCGGCGACGAACCGGACGACCTCGTCGTCGCTCGCGCCGGCGGTCAGCCGTTCCCGGACGACGATGCGCAGGTCCCGGGCGAGCGGGGCGTCGGAATCGTCGATCGACTGGTTCTGGCAGACCAGGCAGCGGAGCTGCTTGGAGATCGCCCGCGCCCGGTCTTCGAGACCCGGATCGGCCAGTATCTCGTCGGGCTCCACCCCGGCGGCGGGTGCCGCCAACGCTGACAGCAATGCCGCGATCAGGGCGGCCCGGCGGATCATCCGCCGAGCTCCTTCAGGAGCGGCACGATCCTGGTCTCGAGGTCGTGGGCGAGGATCGGGCCGACATGCTTGTGCCGGATGCGTCCCTCGCGATCGAGGACGAACGTTTCCGGATAGCCGTAGACGCCCCAATCGATGGAAACCCGCCCGGTCGGATCGGCGCCGATCCGGCGGTACGGGTTGCCGAGCCGGCGGAGGAATGCGCGGGCGTTCTTCGGCCTGTCCTTGATGTTGATCCCGTAGACCGGCACGCCCGACCGCGCGAGCCGCATCAGGAAGGGATGCTCCTGCTGGCAGGGCGGGCACCACGAGGCGAACACGTTGACCAGCGCGACCTCGCCCCGGAGGTCGGCGGTTTTGAGCCCGCCCTCCATGCCCTCGATGGGCGGCAGGTCGAATTCCGGCACCGGCTTGCCGATCAGCGCCGAGGGTACCTCCGCGGCGTCCTTTTCGCCGGTGCCGATCTGGTGGAGATAGAAGCCGAAGACGGCGGCCAGCAGGGCGAAGACGGCAACCGGAATCGCCGTGGAAGGACGGATCGCGGTCATGGCCGGGCGCCCGCCTCCACCGCCGGACCCCGCCGCGCCCAGCGCGGCGCGCCGCTCCGGCGCCAGCGGTGGGTCAGCGAGACCCCGCCGCCCCCCCCCCAA
>JAPPHW010000454.1:0-5095 GCA_028820945.1 Defluviicoccus sp. | reverse complement strand
CTGCCCTACCCGCCAACCCCTAGGGGGGGGTCTCGCCGGCCGGGGCCTCGGGGCGGGCCCCCCCCCCCCCCCCCCCCCCCCCCCCGCCCCGGGGCCCCCGCGCCGATCCGGAGCCTGCGGTCGGTCAGCGAGACCGCGCCGCCCGCCGCCATCACGATGGCGCCGACCCAGATCCACGGCACCAGCGGGTTGTGGTAGAGCCGCGCGGTCCATGCGCCGGTCGAGCCGCGCTCGCCGAGGACGGCGTAAATGTCGGCGAGCCAGGTGGTGTGGATCGCCGCCTCCGTTGTCTGGGATCGTTCCGCCGGATAGTCCCGCTTCTCCGGCCGCAGCACGGCCAGCAGGCGTCCGTCGCGCTCCAGGTCGAAGCGGCCGGTCACGGCGCGGTAGTTGGGCCCCCTCGTCTCCGACACGCCGCGGAAGGTCAGGCTGTAGCCCGCGACGTCGACCGTGTCGCCGGGGTTCATCGACCGTATCCGCTCGGTCTGCCAGGCCGACGAGGCGGTGACCCCGGCGACCACGATCCCGAGCCCGGCGTGCGCCACCGTCATCCCCCAGGCGCTCCGGGGCAGGTTGCCCGCGCGCCGCAGCACCGCGCCGGGCGGTACGCGGCCGACGCCGATCCTGCCGGCGAACTCCGCCAGCGCCCCGAGGAACAGCCAGGCGGCGAGGCCGAGCCCGAACGCGGCGAGGAAATCCTCGATCCCCGCGCGCCATGCCGCCGCGGCCGTAACCGCGACGGCGACGAAAACGGCGATCCCCAGCCGGCCGAACACGCCGGAGAGGTCGCCCCGCTTCCACGCCAGCGTCGCGCCGACCGTGCAGGCGATCAGCAGCGGCACCGTGATCGGAACGAACGTCGCCTCGAAGAAGGGTGGGCCGACCGAGACCTTGCCGCCGCCGAGGGCATCGAGGATCAGCGGGTAGAGGGTGCCGAGGAGGACCACCGCCGCCGCCGTCGTGAGCAGCAGGTTGTTGAGGACCAGGGCGCCTTCGCGCGAGACCGGCGCGAACAGCCCGCCGCCCTTGAGCCCCGGCGCGCGGACCGCGTAAAGGACCAGCGCGCCGCCCGTCACCAGGATCAGGAGGCCGAGGATGAAGACACCCCGGTCGGGGTCGGTGGCGAAGGCGTGAACCGAGGTGAGCACCCCCGAACGCACCAGGAAAGTGCCGAGCAGGGAGAGACCGAAGGTGAGGATGGCGAGCAGCACGGTCCAGCCCTTCAACGCGTCGCGCTTTTCCACCACGATCGCGGAGTGGAGCAGCGCGGTCCCCGCGAGCCAGGGCATGAAGGACGCGTTCTCGACCGGGTCCCAGAACCACCAGCCGCCCCAGCCGAGCTCGTAATAGGCCCACCAGCTGCCGAGCGCGATCCCGATCGTGAGCGCGCACCATGCGAGCAGGGTCCACGGTCTCACCCAGCGCGCCCAGGCGGGATCGACGCGCCCCTCGATCAGCGCGGCGACGGCGAACGAGAACGAGATCGAGAACCCGACATAGCCGAGATAGAGGAAGGGCGGATGAAAGGCGAGGCCGGGGTCCTGAAGCAGGGGGTTGAGCCCCTCGCCCTCCACCGGCGCCGGGAAAAGGCGGAGGAACGGGTTGGAGGTGAACAGGATGAAGGCGAAGAACCCCGCCGCCACCAGCCCGTGCACGGCGAGCACCCGCGCCCTGAGCGGCGCGGGGAGGTTGCTGCCGAAGCCCGCGATCATGGCGCCGAACAGCGCGAGGATCAGCACCCAGAGCACCATCGAGCCCTCGTGGTTCGCCCACACGCCGGTGATCTTGTAGATCAGCGGCTTCAGCGTGTGGGAATGGTTGGCGACGAGCGCGACCGAGAAGTCCGAGACGACGAAAGCGTGGATCAGGGCGAGGAAGGCGACCGACGTCAGGCCGAGCTGGAGAAGCGCGGCTGGCTTTGCCACCGCCATCGTCGCCGGATCGCCCCGCGCCGCGCCGATCATCGGCACCGTTCCCTGGATCAGGGACAGCAGGAAGGCGAGGATGAGCGCGAAATGGCCGATCTCGGCGATCATCCGCCGCCCTCCGGCGCGCCGCGCCACCTGCCCGATTCCTTCAGCGCGTCGGCGACCTCCTTGGGCATGTAGGTCTCGTCGTGCTTGGCAAGCACCTCGTCGGCGCGAAACCGCCCGTTCGCGTCCAGGCTCCCCTCGGCGACCACGCCCTGGCCCTCGCGGAACAGATCGGGCAAGACGCCCGTATAGGCGACTTCGATGGTGTTCGCGGTGTCGGTGACCCGGAACTTCACGCTCGTCGCGTCGGTGCCCCGGACCACCGAATCCTTGACGACGATGCCGCCGATGCGGAACCGGCGATCGGGCGGCGGCTTGTTCTCGGCCACCTCGGTCGGGCTGTAGAAGTAGACGATGCTGTCCTCGAACGCGGCGAGGACGAGGGCCGCCGCGACGCCCAGCGTCAGCATCCCGCAGACGACGAAGGCCAGCCGGCGCCGCTTAGGCCGCATCGCCGGTTCCGGGACCCGGGCGGGAGCGCGCGCGTCTCGCCCGGCCCGGCCGCTCTTCTTCCAGCGCCGCGACCTCGCGCCGGAGCGCGCGCAGGCCGCGCACGCTCTGGACGGCGAGCCCGCCGATCGCGATCAGCGCGATGCCGTAGGCCGGCCAGACGAAACCCGCATAGCCGCCCATCGCCAGGAATTCGTTAATTTCAGCCATGCTCCGCGATGTCCGCCTCGGCGTAAGGCATTCCCACGCCCATGCATCTAGGACAAGCCGGTTCCGGTGTCCATTCCGCCGGCGGTCGGGGCGTGCGCGCGGGCGTGCCGGAGGACGCGCAGCCGCCGCTCCAGAAGCCCCGCTCGCACCCGGACGAACAGCAGCGCCGCGAACAGGCACATGAAGCCCGCCGCCATCAGCAGCAGCGGCGTCAGCATCGACGAATGGATCGCCGGCGCGCCGATCCTTGTCACGCTGGCCGGCTGGTGCAGCGTGTTCCACCAGTCGACCGAGAACTTGATCACCGGCAGGTTGACCGCGCCGACCAGCGCCAGGATCGCCGACGAACGGTCGCCGCGTGTCGTGTTGTCGAACGCGTTGGCGAGCGCGATATAGCCGAGATAGAGGAACAGCAGGATCAAGACGGAGGTCAGCCGCGCGTCCCACGCCCACCAGCGGCCCCACATCGGCTTGCCCCAGAGCATTCCCGTGGCGAGGCAGACGATGGTGAAGCAGGCCCCGATGGGCGCCGCGCCGTGCGCGATCGCGTGCGCCAGAGGATGCCGCCAGATCAGCCCCGCCGCGGCGCATGCCGCCATCACCGCGTAGCCGAACATGGCCATCCACGCCGACGGCACATGGATGTACATGATCCGCACGGTATCGCCCTGCTGGTAGTCCGGCGGCGAGAACCCGAACCCGACAACCAGCCCCGCGCCGATCAGAAGCGCCGCCGCCCAGCCCGTCCAGGGCTGGATGCGATCGGCCAGGCGCAGGAATCGCGCCGGGCTCGCGAACCGGTGCAGGCGTGACACGAAGCTCTTCCGCTACCTTCTCGGGATTCGAATATACGGCAATTTCATTCGAGCGCCTGCCTGACCGCGGCGGCGGCGGCCCAGGGGCACAGCGCGGCGGCGGCGAGGAACATGGCGCCGAGCACCATGAGCTGCTGGCGGACGGCGTGGCCGGCGAGCGCGGCATCGACCGCGCCCGCGCCGAAGATCAATACCGGGATCAGCAGCGGCAGGACGAGGATCGAGAGCAGCATGCCGCCCCGCCGTGCCCCCAGCGTCAGCGCCGCGCCGACGCCGCCGACGAGGCCGATCGTCGGCGTCCCGAGCGCCATCGCCGCGATCAGGACAAGAAACCCTTCGGTCTCGAGATCGAGAACGAGCGCCATCAGCGGGGTGGCCGCGATCAGCGGGATGCCGGTCGTCAGCCAGTGGGCGAGCATCTTGGCGCCCACGATCAGCGACAGCGGGAGAGGCGCGAGCGCCAGCACCTCGAAACTTCCGTCCTCGTAGTCGCCGAGAAAGAGGCGCTCCAGCGACAGCATCGCGGCGAGCAGCGCGGCGACCCAGAGCACGCCCGCCGCGATCCGGGCGAGCAGGTTGGCTTCCGGCCCGATGCCGAAGGGGAACAGAATCGTCGCAAGGACGAAGAACATTACCGCGGCCGCCGCCTCGCCCGGCTCGCGGATCGCCAGCCGGAGTTCCCGACCGAGCGCGGCGGCGAACGCGGTCACGCGCGGCCTCCCGGACCGGCGCCGTGCCGGCCGAGGTCGAGACTCTTCGCGCCGGGGATATCGAGCGGCGCGTTGGTGGAGACCACGCAAGACCCGCCGTCCGCGCAATGTCTCCGGATTGCCGCATGGACGGCGTCCACCCCCTCTCCATCGAGCGCGACCGTCGGCTCGTCGAGCAGCCAGAGCGGCGCCTCCGACACCGCGATGCGCGCGAGCGCGATCCGCCTGCGCTGTCCCGCGGAGAGGAAACGGGCAGGAAGATCCGCAAGACCCGCGATCCCGAATTGCTCGAGCGCCGGCCGGACGCCCGTTCCGCCCGGCCGCAGCGCCGCCCAGAAGCGCAGGTTCTCCGCTACGGTCAGCGCCAGCTTCACCGCGTCGAGATGCCCCACATAGTGCAGCCGCGCGGCGTGGCTCTCGCGGTCTTCGGCAATGTCCGCGCCGTCCCATTCGACGGAACCCGAAACCGGCGGCAGGAGTCCCGCCATCATCCGCAAAAGGCTCGACTTGCCGCTGCCGTTGGGTCCGGTCAGCAGCAAGACTTCGCCCGCCCCGAGCGCGAAATCGAGACCGGAGAACACCGCCCGGTCGCCGCGCACGCAGTCAAGGGCGCGGCCCGAGAATCGCGTCGCCGGATGGGAGTCCGCGCGGTTCACCGCGAAGCGGAAATTCGCCGGCCCGCCCTCCCCCGGCCCCTCCCGCAAGCGGGAGGGGGGAAGGCAGGGAGGGGTAGGCGAGCGGGTTCCCTCTCCCCCGCGGGGGAGAGGGTCAGGGTGAGGGGGGGCACCGGAGCCGCACGGCAACCGCCCAAGTCGTCACCCCCCCCATGATAAAGGGGGGCCCGGCCCCCAGTACGTGGTGGATCATACGGCGCAGA
>JAPPHW010000394.1 GCA_028820945.1 Defluviicoccus sp. | reverse complement strand
AGGTGCTGTGGATCGAGAGCGGAATCGCCTGGCTGCCCTATCTCATGCAGCGGCTCGATTCGGAATACATGATGCGTTCGTCCGAGGCGCCGCTCCTGACCCGCAAACCGAGCGAGTACATCAAGGAGATGTATTTCTCAAGCCAGCCGCTCGAAGCGCAGCATCCCAAACTGATGGAAGCGACCTTCGAAGCGATCGGCGCGGAAACCCAGCTTCTGTGGTGTTCCGACTGGCCGCACTGGGACTTCGACTCTCCGTCGGTGATCTGGGATCTGCCGTTCCTCAACGAGCGGCAGAAACGCAGGATCATGGGCGAGAACGCCGCCGAGCTGTTCGGCCTCGACAACCCCTATTTGGCGCGCGAGGCGGCGGAATAGGGCGCGTCCGTTCCCGTCGGGATCGCGGCGGTTCCCGCGGCGCGCCGTTTTCGGCATCTTTGTATGACGCGGTATCGGCGGCCGGTCATCCCTCTTCTATTCCCGTCGACCTCAGCCCTTTAAAGCGTTTGAATTCGCGATCCTCCGTGGTCAGCTGGGAAACTCCGCCCTCGCGGCAAAGCGCGACGATCTGGGCATCGAATACGAGGTTGCCTACGGCATTCGCTTCGCGGATCGCTTCCGCCAGAAGGGCGGGGTATTCGATCCCGGGACTGAGCACCGTCACGCTCGGCGAGGCGAGAAGCCTGGATAGCGCCTCGCACGCTTCCTCGGCCGTGTGCGGGGAATGGAACAGCCTCGGATGCGTGATTACCCGAACGAACTCGCCGATGCAGAACACCGGAATCGCCCAGCGGGACGGCGACTCGGCCAGCGCCACGACACGCGCGTGAGCCGTACCGTGCTTCGGTGAATCGTGGCGATGCGCATGGACGAGAACGTTGGTGTCGACCGCGATCAATCGCGCCCGTCCATTCTCTCGTAAAGCAGGCCGCGATCGTCGATGTCTACGCCCGCAGCCGCCCGGCCGCGTTTGGTCAGCAAGTTGGCGTGGAAATCGCGTACGGGACCGCGCACGGGCCGGAGATAATCCCGCAGGGCGCGCTCGATCAGGCGCGTCAGCGTCTCGCCGTCCTGGGCGGCGCGCGTCTTGGCTTCGCGAATCAGGCGATCGTCGAAGTTCAGCGTCGTCTTCATACAGAAATATGTATGCCTGACTTCGGTACTGTCAACGCACTCACCGGCGCAACCGCCATCCGAGCCGAATACCGTTCGGGTGGAGAAGAGTTGCTTTCAACCGCGACCGGTCCGGCCCAGAAAGTCCTCGACCGCGGCGAGGAATGCGTCGGGTCGTTCGGCGTGCACCCAGTGTCCGGCGCCCGGAATTCGGACAGGCTCCGCGTTCGGGAAGTATCGTTCGACGGTCGGCATGTGCTCGGGGCGGATATAGTCCGATGCGCCGCCTCCGATCAGCAGGGTCGGGCCGTCGAACGCCGCCGGGGACGGCAGGTCCGGGAAATCCCACAGGGTTTCCTGGGCCGCCGCGATCGCCGGGAGGTTGAGACGCCAGACATAGCGTCCGTCGCTCGGCACCAGGTTCTGCAGCAGGAACCCTCGCAACGCCGCGTCCGGCACCGTTTCGGCAAGCTTCTCGTCCGCCGCGGCCCGCCGGTCGATGCCGTCGAGGTCGAGGCCGATCAGCGCATCCACCAGCGCCGCGAAGCCGTGGCGGTAGCGGACCGGAGCGATATCGACCGCGATGAGGCGACCGATCCGTTCCGGCGCGATCAGCGCCGCCGCCATCGCCGCCTTGCCGCCCATGCTGTGGCCGATCGCGGTCGGCCGCGACATATCCCGCGTCCCGATATAGCGCAGCAGATCCTCCGCCATCGCGGGGTAGGTCATCTCGTCCGTCCAGGGCGAGGCGCCGTGGTTGCGCATGTCGAGCGCGTGCACGGTGTGCCGTTCGGCAAGGCGCCGGGCGACGGATGTCCAGTTGCGGGCCGAGCCGAACAGGCCGTGGGCGACGACGATGGCTGGGCCCTGACCCGACCGGATGGCGTTGAGATCGACCGGCGGCATCAGCGCGCGCCCTTCCGGTCGCCGTCGCCTCTGGCTTCTTCGTTGAGGCGCGCGGTCTCCGATTCGATACGGTCGCGCAAACGGTCCATGAACGGCTTTCGTTCGAGGCCGGGCGCGATCGCCGGAAGCATCGAGACGACGATCCGCCCGGGGCGCTTGGCGAATTCCCGACGCGCCCAGTAAAGCCCCGAATTGAGCGCGACCGGCACGACCGGAACGTCGAGCGCGGCGTAGAGCGCGGCGATTCCGGGGCGGTAGGGGAGCCGTTGCCCCGGTGCGGTTCGCGTCCCCTCCGGAAACACGACGATGTCCCGCCCGGCCGCGAGACATTCCCTCGCCGTTCGCACCATCCTCCTCAGCGCCGCGGCGCCGGCGCGGCGGTCGATGGGAATCATGCCAAGCCGCACCAGGTACCATCCCACGAAGGGCATCCAGGCCAGCTCGCCCTTCATGACGATGGCGGGTTCGCGGAACAGGCGCATCAGGACCAGCGTGTCCCAGGCCGACTGATGCTTGATGGCGTAGATCGCGGGTCCCTTCGCGCGATGCGCCGGGCCGCGGACTTCGTATGTCAGGCCGACCGTCGTCGACAGCAGCCAGAACGTGCCGTCGATCCACAGCTTGGCGACGCCCAGCACGGCGGCACGGGGCAGCAGCAGCACCGGCAGGGTCAGGAGGCCCAGGCCCAGGGTCCAGACGTAGAACGCCGTCTGGAACGCCAGCGAACGCAACCCGATCATCCGCGCGCCGAACGGGGGGAAGAAAGCCCGACGAACGCCGCCAGATATTTGTGAAATTCGCTGACCACGAGCAGCGCCGAATTGCGCCCGCACCACCAGCATTCCCGCTCGAACGCTTCCGGAAACACGGGATGGGGGACGATCTCGATGTCGGGGAGCGCGCGGCGGAATTCGAGCAGGCTTCGCGGCATATGGTAGTTCGCGGTCACCAGGCGCAGGGACCGGTTGTCCGCCGAGCGCATCCATTGCGCGGTCTCCCGCGCGTTTCCGGCCGTATTGTCCGCGGCGTAGCCGATGGTTATGCAGCACTCCACGTCGTCCGGTTTCTGGCGCGCGAGTTGCAGCAGCGCATCCACGTCGATCCCGCGATAGACGCCCGACACGAACAACCTCGCGCCGCGCCCCTCGGCAAGCAGCCTCAGCCCCTCCGACAAGCGGCCGGCGCCGCCGGTAAGCACCACGATGGCGTCGGTCCGTTCCCCGGTATCGGGCGGCTCGGACGGGATCCGCTCGGCGTACCAGAACAGCCCCGCGAGCCAGACGCCGAGGACCAGCACGGCGATCGCGAGAACCCGAATCAAACGGCGCGCGGCGCGGCGCTTCCTGCCACCCAACCGGATCGGCCGCAAGTACATGACCCGGGCTTCAGGTCACCCGCGAAAGCGCGCGAACGGCCGTCACGCGCGCGGCGGCCATGGCGATGGCCGTGACGACCGGCGGCAGGCAGGCGAGAACGCCCCATTGGATCGGCGACAGCGTCATCCCCGGCACCATAAACGCATTCCCGTCGGGCGCATACCGGTCCAACAGGATCAGGGCCGCTGCCGCGAGCGCGCAACCGGGAACACCGCCCTTGATCGACAGATTGCGGGCATGGGCCGCGAACTGTCGCGCGATGTAGCCGTCCCAGGCACCGATCAGCTGCAGGATTCCGATCTCTTCCCGGTGCGCGGAGAGACCGGCCCGCGTGGCGAAGATCGCGGTCACGATCGCGATCGACCCGAATACCGCCGCGACTGCCGCACCGAAGATCTGCAGCGCCCGGGCGAACCGCGAGAAATAGGCCAGCCGAATCCCGTGGTCGTCGACCCGTGTGCCCGGGACGGCTGCGTCCAGAGCTACTTCCAGCGCCACGATGTCCACCCCGGCATCCGGCCGGAGTCGGACGTCGATCAGCGTCGGCAGCGGCAGGGTCTCGATTTCCGCGCCCGCGCCGAGCCAGGGTTCCAGCAGCGACCGCGCCACGGCCGCGTCGATCGCTTCGGCCTCGGCGATGGCCGGTGTCGCGCGAAGCAGCGCGACGATTTCGGCGGCGGGCTCGTCGCCCGACCCGGTCGGGGCGGGAACCTGGACCGAGATCTTGCCGGCAAGCGCGGTCCGCCAGCCCTGTTCCGCGTTCCGGATCGCCATCGTCGCCGCCGTTGCGAGAGTCGCGGCGAAGAGCGCCGCCGCGACGATCCACGGGCCATAGCGGCTCCCGGCGCTCCTTCCCAGGGGCAGGACCCCGGCCGCATGGACTTGCCCGGCGTTCATGCGTCCGTCCGCTCGCCGCGCATGCCTTCGAGAGAACCGGCACCGACCAGCTCGCCGCCGTCGAGGACATAGGCGGGGTGGCCGAACCGGCCGACTAGGGACTCGTCATGGGTGGCGACGACCACGGTGGTCCCCACCTTGTTGAGCTCCTCCATCAGATGTATCAGCCGCATGGCCGCGTTCTCGTCGACCCTCCCCGTCGGCTCGTCCGCGATCAGGAGATCGGGGCGGGAGATAACCGCGCGCGCCACGGCGACCCTCTGCTTCTGACCGTCCGAAAGAGCCGCCGGCAGCTCGTCGAGCTCCCGCCCCAGCCCGACCCACCGCAGCAACTCGGTCACGTTCTCGCGGATTTCGCCGGCGCCCGCCTTCGCGATGCGGAGCGGCAGCGCGACGTTTTCCGCCGCCGTCAGATGGGAAATCAGGCCGAATTCCTGGGACACGACACCGATCCGCCGCCGAAGCGGCGGCCGCTGCTTGCGGCCGAGCCGGGAGACGTCCCGGTCGAAAAGCCGCACCGTGCCCCGCGTCGGACGCAGCGCCAGATACAGAAGTCGCAAGAGCGAAGTCTTGCCGGCTCCGCTTGCACCGGTCAGGAAATGGAACGAACTCGTCTCCAGCGACAGGGACACGTCGCGCAGGACTTCCGGGCCGGAACCGTATTGCAGACCGACACCCTCAAGCTGGACGATCTCCGTCTCCGCGGTCAAGAAAGGCCTCCGTCGTCGGGACGGAGGAAATTCGCACGAGCCGGCGCCGTGCGCAAACTCACCGCCTGCCTTGCCTGCCGGCCCGACGCGGCCCTATAAATCGCGATGCACCAGCAGGCTGAATTTACATGATCCTTGCCTGCCCGAGCTGTTCCGCCAGGTTCCTGATCCCTGACAGCGCCATAGGAACGCGCGGCCGGACTGTGCGTTGCGGCCGCTGCGGCCATGTCTGGTATGCGGCCCCGCCGGCGGATCGCGCCTCCGATGCCGGCGACGCGGTGGACCCGGGACCGGCCGCGTCGCCCGAATCCGCGGATGCGCCGGCGCAGCGGGCGGACGAAGGCGGTCCCGCCCCTCCGCCGGAGAGCCCGGACGACGTCCGGAGCGAAGAGCCGGCCAGACCGGCCCAGCTCCCCGTTCTGCGGCGCGAGCGGAGCCGCTGGCCCGCGCGCCTCGCCCGGCTCGCGATAGCGGCGGTCGCGCTCGTTATCGTCGCCGGCGCGGCGTGGCATTACCGCGTCGACATCGCGACCGCGTGGCCGGATGCGGAGCCGTTGTACGAAGCATTCGATGCAGACGCGTTGCCTCTCGGGTTCGGCCTGCGATTGACGATCGAGGAAACGGTCAACACCGAGAGGGACGGCAGACGGGTCCTTTCGATTACGGGCCGTATCGAGAACCCGACGGCCCGCGGGCGCAGGGTGCCCGGACTCCGCGGCATCCTGTTCGACCAGACCCAGCGCGTGCTGCAGCACTGGACAATCCCGGTTCCGGCGACCAGTCTCGCGCCGCGTCGGGGGGCGGAGTTCAAGACCGAGCTGAGGGACCCGTCCGAGGACGCGGTTCGCATTTCCATCGTTTTTCACGAACCCGGATAAAATGTCGGATACCAGGCCTGTCATCGAAACGCTGATCGCCGAAGAAGACATCGCGGGACGCGTCGCCGGCCTCGCCGGCGAGATCGCTGAATCCGCCGGCAAGAATCTTCTGATTGTCGTCATACTCAAGGGCAGCTTCGTCTTCGCGGCCGACCTGATCCGCGCCCTGGAACGTGTGGGCGTCGAACCCCAGGTCGATTTCATGACCCTGTCGAGTTATGGCACGGGGACCGAGAGTTCGGGGTCCGTCGCCCTGGTGCGGGATATTTCCGAGGATGTCGCCGGGCGGGACGTGCTGATCGTCGACGATATCCTCGAGTCCGGCCGGACGCTCGCCTACGCCTGCGACCTCATGCGCGCGCGGGGGGCGTCGAACGTCAAGACGTGCCTGCTGCTCGACAAGGCGGGCAAGCGCAGCGTGCCGATCGAGGCCGACTATTGCGGCTTCGAGATCGGCGACCGCTTCGTCGTCGGCTACGGGCTGGATTACGCGCACCACTATCGCGGGCTACCCCATATCGCCGTCGTCCAGCGTTGAGCCGAAGGAAATACGCCGCGCTTCCGGGTCAGAAGCGTCGCAGCAGCCGGTCGATGTAGTCGAGCTCGGGCTGCGGCCGGTGGCGTTGGCCGGCGCGGTGGCGCAGTTCCTCGAGGATCCTCTGGGCCCGCTCGACGGCGCTCTCGTCCGGGATGTCGACGTCCCTGGTGTCGATCCCCATCTCGTTGGGCATGAAGCGGCCGAGCGGGTCGCGGCGCAGCTGCAGCGGCCGGAACTCCTGGTTCAGGCCGATCCCGGTTCCCCGATCGCCCTGCTGCATCATCTGCTGAACGATGCCCCGCCCGGCGCGCTGCAGCGCATCGATCGCGCGGCCCTGGGGTCCCACCGAGTCGCCCGGCGCGTTGCGGTCCAGCGCGTTGGCGGAATCGCCCATGTTTCTTTCCGCCTCGTCGAACGCGCGGCCGGGCGCGCCCTGGGCGCCTTGGCCCGGCTGCATGCCCATCCTGCGAAGGGCTTCCCGCAACTGGCGAAGCGCCTCGCGGATTTCGCGCTGCGTCGCGGCTCCCTGCTGCGACGCCCGGGAATCCGGGGCGCCGCTCCTCGGCTGCGACTGGCGGAAGCTCCGGTTCATCAAACCCTGCTGCCGCTCGATCAGCTCGCGAAGCTGCCTCAGCGCCTCGTTGCCGGCCTGCGCCTGCGGGCTCATCTGCGGCGCCCGGCCCGCGCGAAGATTCTCCAGCAGGTTCTGCAGCGCGGCCAGCATCTGTCGCGCCGCGTCGCGCGCGCCCGACCGCATGAGGTCGCGGATCTGGTCGAGAACACGCTGGAGGTCGGTGCTTTCGAGCAGGCGCTGGCTCGGGTCGAACGGCAGCGCCTGCTGAAGGTCGGGCCGGTTCTGCATCTGCTGCGCGAGCTCGCTCAGGAACCGGTCCAGCGCGCGCTGCAATTCGTTCATCAGCCGCTCGAGCTCTTCGTCCGTAGCGTTGCGGGCGAGCGCCTCCATCAGGTTCTGCTGGGCGCGCCTCAACTCGCGCTCCGCGATCGAGACCTCGCCGTCCTCGATCCCGAGCGCGGTGTCCCACAGGAGGTCCCTGACGCTGTCGAGAGCGCCGTCTCCCGGCTCGTGAGCGAGCCGGCGATGGGCGGCGGTGAGCGCGAGGAAGGTGACGATACTGTCCTGATACGCCGCCGGATGGAGCGCGATCGCTTGCAGCGCCATCGCGATATCCGGCCTCCGTTCAGGCTCGGTGGTCAGGCGCTTGCGCTGCTCGATGACCTGCCTGGCCACGGGATGGCGGAAGACGCGCTCCGGCAGCGTCATCCGCGCGTCCTCGCTGGCCGCCGTCTGGCCGGCGCCATCGCGCGCGACAAGGCGGATGGCCACCGGCAGGCCCGCCCAGCGATGCGGCGTCAGGTCGTGGTAGCTCGCCGCCTCCGCGGTTTTCGCTCCCGGACGCGGCAGGGCGAGGTCGATCGTCTCGACCTCCTTGCCCATCACCGTTCCGCGCTCGTAAGTCCGCCGAATCTCCGCCCCGACGCGGTCGAGCCCGTAATCGTCCTCCGACTTGTAGACGAGCATGAGCGCTTTTCGTTCGGTCGCGCGGGGCGGCTTAGCGAACGCGACGGTCGGCGGCCGGTCCGGAATCGCCTCGATCCGCCAGTCCGCGAGAATCTCCCCGTCGATTTCCACGGCGAGGCGGCCCGACGCCTCGATCGGTGCTTCGACCGAGGCGTTGCCGGTATCGATACGTTCGAACGGCGTGCGCGACACGCCGAGCACCAGCTCCGCCTTGCCCGGCGCGTTGGCGATCCGGGCGGTGAGCACGCTGCCCGCCGGCACCTGGATCGGCGGCGCGGCGGCGGGCAGGGGGGTCTCTTCGTTCCCCTCCGGCTGCGCTTCGGCGGCCGGAAGGCTGGGGAATATCGGCGCTTCGCCGGTATAGGCCGGCGGCGTGATCCAGACTTCGAGGGCCGGCGGAGGGGCCGAAACGCTGCCCGAGAATGTGGGCGTCAGGGCCGCGCCCAGCCGTTTGCCCGCGTCCGGCCAGGCGACCGACACGGCGACGACGGCGAGCAGGGCCGCGGCGAATCTGAGGGCCATCGGGTCGCGCGCCGCGACCTCGGGGTTGGGAAGCCCCGCCCGGATATCCCGGGTCGCATCCGCCACGCGCCGCCTGTGCTCTTGCCAAAGAGCTTCGGCATCGGCATCGCCGAGACCCTCGGCGAGGTCGTCCTGAAGCGTTTGCAGCGGACGATGGGGCAGGGCGTTGACGCGCTCCAGCCGGCGCCGGCCGGCGTCGGCGTCCGGCACGGAAATCCGGCGCACGCCGATCCACAGCAGGAATGCCCCCACCCCCAGGAACGCCGCGAGCACGGCGGCATGCAGCCAGCCCGGCAGCAGCGGAAGGACGCCGAAGAGCGCAAGCGCGACGAACAGGGCGGCGAGCGAAAGCACGGGCCAGAGGCCGCGCCAGAACTGCTCCCAGACCATGAACGCGCGGGCGAGCAGGAGTCTGCCGCCGTAACGGACCGGTGGACTCTCCCCGCTTCGGTCTCGTCCCGGAAGACGGGCCATCGAACCTCGTCCCTTCCCGCGCTCTCCGCCCCGGTTTCCCTAGTCGAGCCAGCTCGGCAGGCGATCGAGCGCCTGAAGCGCGGCGGGATCCTGAAACGGCCGGATCACCGCGTGCGCATCGTCGCGAACCATAACCTCTCCGACCAGCCCGCGGCCATTATAATATGACGCCATCACCGCGCCGTACGCGCCGGCGCTCTTTATCGCGACGAGGTCGCCCTCCCCGAGGGTCGGCAGATCCACGCCGAGCGCGAGGTAATCGCCGGTCTCGCAAATCGGCCCCACCACGTCGACGCGGCGGATCTCCTCTCCTTCGGCCGGCCGCGTTATCGGGACGACCGCGTGCCTGGCCCTGTAGAGCGTCGGCCTCAGCAGGTCGTTCATCGCGGCATCGACGATCACGAACCGCTTTTCCGGCGTTTCCTTCGAATAGAGAACCCTGCTGAGCAGGAGCCCGGCGTTGCCCACGAGGCGCCGGCCGGGCTCGACCACGAGCCCGCATCCCAGCGAGCCCACGGTGTCGCGGACGACGTCGGCGAAACGCCCCAGGCCGGGCACGGTCTCGTCGATATAGGCGATGCCGAGGCCGCCGCCGAGGTCCAGTCGCTCGACGGCCAGTCCCGCGTGCCGCAAGGCGCGAACGCAGTCCGCGAGCGAGGCGAAGGCGCTCCTGAAGGGTGCGAGGTCGAGGATTTGCGAGCCGATGTGGATCGCGAGCCCGACCATGCGGATGCCGGGCATCCGCGCCCCGCGTTCGTAGACCCGGGCCGCGTCCTCGATCGGAATGCCGAACTTGTGCTCGTACCGGCCCGTGGCGATCTTGTCCGTCGTGTCGACGGCGATATCGGGGTTCACGCGAAGTGCGGTGGGAGCGGTCATGCCGAGCCCGTGTGCGACCTCGCCGAGCGCGGCCAACTCCGCCTCCGACTCGACGTTCAACTGGCCGATTCCCGCGGCGAGCGCCTGAGCCATCTCGTCCCGGGTCTTCCCGACACCCGAGAACACGATGTCGGCGGGCCGGATCCCGGCGGCCACCGCGCGGGCGAGTTCCCCGCCGGAAACGACGTCCGCGCCGGCGCCGAGGCGGGCGAGGGTGCGAATGACCGCCAGGTTCGCGTTGGCCTTGACGCCGTAGCAGATTGTCGCGTCCAGACCGTCCAGCGCGCCGGCGAATTCGCGGTAGGCGTCCTCTATCGCGGTTTGGGAATAGACATAGACGGGCGTGCCGCAGGTCTCCGCGATCGTTTCAAGCGCGACTCTCTCGGCATGAAGCCGCCCGTGCCGATAGGCGAAAACGCTCATGAGGGCGTCGGGCCGGAGGGATATTTCCGCGGATAGGAGTCCCGCTGCCCTTCCGGCAGCTCCGGATCGCCTTTCCTGCCGCAAGCGGCCGCGAGGCAGGCCGCCAACGCGCCGGCCAGCAGACGGAGTGCGCGCCGCCGATTCACAGGAACCGCTCCCGCGCGCTTCGCACGGATTCGAGCACGCGCTCCGGCGCGGTGCCGCCCAGGCTGTCGCGCGCGGCGACCGCGCGATCGATCCTGAGCACTTCGTAGACCTCTTCGGTCAGCCCCGGCTCGACGGATTTGAACGTCTCCAGCGGAAGACCGGCAAGGTCGCACCCGGCTTCCTCCGCGCATTTCACCAGCGCGCCGGTGATCCGGTGCGCCTCGCGGAACGGCATGTCGCGTGCCCGCACCAGCCAGTCGGCGAGATCGGTCGCGGTCACGAACCCCCTCTCCGCCGCTTCGCGCATCGCGCCGGTGTCGAACGCGGCGTCCCGCATCATTCCGGTCATCGCCGAGACCGCGAGGCCGAGCGTGTCGACCGCATCGAACAGCGGCTCCTTGTCCTCCTGCATGTCCTTCGAATAGGCAAGCGGCAATCCCTTCATGACGATCGCGAGCGTCGTCAGAGCGCCTACGATACGGCCCGTCTTGGCCCTGACCAGCTCCGCGGCATCGGGATTCCGCTTCTGGGGCATGATCGACGAGCCCGTGGTGAAGGCGTCTCCGAGGCGTACGAAACCGAACTGGGCGGAGCACCAGAGCACCAGCTCCTCGCCGAGCCGGGAGAGGTGAGACGCCGCGATCGCCGCCGCCGCCAGGAATTCGAGCACGAAGTCCCGGTCCGAAA
>JAPPHW010000447.1 GCA_028820945.1 Defluviicoccus sp. | reverse complement strand
CCATCTGACGCCCGCCCATGTCCTGGACCTTCCTGCTCCGCCGGCTGCTTCTGGCCATCCCAACGCTGTTGGGCGTCGCGGTCATCGTGTTCGTGCTGCTGCGGATCGTGCCGGGCGATCCCATCGCCATGCTGGTCGGGCCGGGGGCGACGGAAGCCGACATCGCGGAACTGCGCCGGCTGTACGGGCTGGACGAGAGCATCGCGATCCAGTTCTTCTATTACCTGCGCGATCTGGCCGGAGGCGATTTCGGCACCTCGATCTCGATGCGCCAGGACGTGATGGAGCTGGTGCTCGGACGCCTGCCGGTGACGATCGAGCTGTGCCTGGTCGCGATGTCGATGGCGATCACTCTGGGCGGGACGATGGCGCTCGCCGGCGCCTACTGGCGCGGCCGGTCCGGCGAGGCGGCGGTCGACGGCGCCGCCGGCTTCATCCTCGCGATCCCGGATTTCCTGTGGGCGCTCCTGTTCATCCTGTTCGTGGTCGTATTCGCGCTCGACGGGCTGCCGATCTCGGGCCGGATCGGCCATGACGTTGCGTTCAGGGGCGCTACCGGCTTCCTGCTGATCGAAAGCCTGCTCCGCCTGCGCCTCGACGCCTTCGCCTCGGTGCTGCTGCACACGGTCCTGCCGGCCGCCGCGCTTGCGCTGCCGCTGGCGGCGATTATCGCGCGGGTGCTCAAGACCTCGATCGCCGAGGCGATGACCCAGGACTACATCCTGATGGCGCGGGTCAAGGGCTTCTCCAGGGCGCGCATCGTCGGGCGCGAGGCGCTGCGCAACGCGCTGGTGCCGACCGTGACGCTGACAGGCGTCCAGTTCACCTTCCTGGTCGGCGGAACGGTGTTGGTCGAGAAGATTTTTTCCTATCCCGGCATCGGCAACATGGCGATAGACGCCGTCATCAACCGCGACCTGCCGCTTATCCAGGGACTCGTTCTGACCTTCGCCGTGCTGTTCATCGCGGTCAACCTTCTGGTCGACATGAGCTATGCGCTGCTCAACCCGCGGATGCGCCATGGCTGAGGCGGCGGCGGTTCCCGGCGCGGCGCCGCTCGCGGCCGGGGCGGCCCGCCGGATGCTGGCGAATCCGCGGGTCGCGCTCGGCGGTGCGGTGCTGGTTTTCTTCGCGCTCGCCGCCATTTTCGCACCGCTGCTCGCGCCGCACGATCCGGTCGAGCAGGACCTGCTTCTGCAATACGTTCCGCCCTTCTGGTCGGACAAGGCGGAAGCCGGCTATCCGTTCGGCACCGACAATCTCGGCCGGGACATCCTGTCCCGCCTGGTCTACGGCGCGCGGATCGCGCTCTTCGTCGCGGTCGCGGCGGCCGCGGCGGCCGGCCTGCTCGGGACCGTGCTCGGCCTGCTCGCCGGCTATTTCGGCGGTTGGATCGATATCGTCATCTCCCGGCTGGTCGAGATCTGGATGGCCTTTCCGGCCGTGCTGCTCTCCATCGTGCTGGTCGCCGTGATGGGAACCGGCCTTCACTCCGTCATCATCGCGATCGCGGTGATCGACTGGACGCGTTTCTGCCGCGTGGTTCGCGCCGAGACCATGGCGCAGAAGCAACAGGACTACGTCGCCTCCGCCGTCACCGTCGGGCTCGGCCGCGCGCGCATCCTGTGGCGTGAGATCCTGCCCAACGTGCTGCCCCTACTGATCGTCCTGTTCACCCTGGAAATGGGCATCGCGGTCATCGTCGAGGCGATCCTGAGCTACGTGAACCTGTCGCTGGCGTCCGATTTCCCGACCTGGGGCAGCATGATTTCCGACGGGCGGAAATACGTGAACCAGGCGCCCTGGCTGATGATCCTGCCGATCCTCTGCGTCATCGCGCTGGTGCTGGCGCTGAATGCGCTGGGCGACGGGCTGAAGGACGCGCTCGACCCGGTGATGCGCAAATGACCGCCGCGCCGATCCTCTCGGTCCGCGACCTCCATTTGACGATCGCCGCGGGACGGCGGCGTATGCCGATCCTGCGCGGCGTGTCGCTCGATATCGCGCCGGGCGAAGTGCACGGGCTGGTCGGCGAGTCCGGCGCCGGCAAGACCATGATCGGCAAGTCCGTCCTCGGCATCCAGCCGTTGCGCGCGCGGATATCCGGCGGCTCGGTGCTGTTCGAGGGCCGCGACGTCACTCATCTGCCGGAGCGCGAACGCCGCGCGCTGATGGGCCGGGGCATGGGGCTGATCCCGCAGGACCCGATGACTTCGCTGAACCCGGCGTATCGGATCGGCGCGCAGATCGCCGACGTGCTGCGCCTGCATCTCGGGATGGACCGGACCGCCGCCGGTGCCCGGGCGCTGGCGCTGCTGAACGAGGTGCACATCCGCGCGCCTGAACGGGTCCTGCGCCAGTACCCCCACGAGCTCAGCGGCGGCATGCGCCAACGCGTCCTGATCGCCATCGCCTTCGCCTGCCGGCCCAGGCTGATCGTGGCCGACGAACCGACCACCGCGCTCGACGTGACGGTCCAGCGCCAAGTGCTCGCGCTGATCAAGCGGATGCAGGCGCAGGAAGGCGCGTCGATCCTGTTCGTCACCCACGATCTCGGCGTGGTGGCGAAGATCTGCGACCGGGTCACGGTGCTGCACGGCGGGCGGGTCGTGGAGACCGGCGAGACGCGCCGGATCGTCGAAGCGCCGGAGCACGACTACACCCGCGCGCTGATCGCCGCGACGCCGCGCCACGACCGGCCGGGCGACCTGCTGCGTCCGGTGCCGGAAGCGCTTACCGCGCGGCTGAATGCGGAGGCGCTGGACTACGACGCGGCGCGCGGAAGCCATGGCTGAGCCCGTCCTGCTGGAGGCCGCCGGCCTGCGCCTCTCGCTGCCGGACTACAGCCGCAAGCCGCCCTTCGGTCCGGCCCCGCCGGTCGACATCCTGCACGGCATCGACCTCGCGATCGCGCCGGGCGATACGCTGGGCGTCGTCGGCGAAAGCGGTTCCGGCAAGACCAGCCTGGGACGCACCCTGGTCCGGCTCTACAAGCCGACCGGGGGCAGTCTACTGTTCGACGGGCGGGACATCGCGAACCTGACGGAAGACCGGCTTCGCCCGCTGCGCGCCCAGTTCCAGATGATCTTCCAGGACCCGCAATCCTCGCTCAACCCGCGCCGCCGGGTGGCCGACATCGTCGCCCAGCCGCTGCGCCTCTACGGCCGGGCGGCGACGAGGGCCGAGGCGCGCCGCCAGGTCGACGCGCTGCTTGAACGGGTCGCGCTGCGGCCGGCCCACGGCGAGCGCTATCCCCACGAGCTGTCGGGCGGCGAGCGCCAGCGGGTAGGTATCGCGCGGGCCATCGCCCTGCGGCCCCGGCTGGTCGTCGCCGACGAGATCGTCTCCGGTCTCGACATGTCGAGCCAGGCCCAGATCCTTGCGCTGCTTAGGGAATTGCGCCGCGACCTCGGGCTCGCGCTCCTGTTCATCAGCCACGACCTGTCCGTGGTCCGCACCGTGTGCGACCGGGTCGTGGTGATGCTGAACGGCCGCGCGGTGGAGCAAGGCGATTGCGCGGCGATCTTCGCATCGCCCCGCCATCCCTACACCCGCCGGCTGCTGAACGCGATTCCGCTGCCCGACGTCGACCCCGGCTGGGTCGCCCGGACGGCGGAGAACGAACTGGGAGAGAAGCTGACCATGAACGTGAAGGACAGCGTGGCGCTGGTCACCGGCGCCAATCGCGGGGTGGGCGAAGCCTTCGTGCGTGCCCTGCTGGAACGCGGCGCGGCGAAAATCTACGCCGCTATGCGCTCAACCGACGGCTACGAGGCGCCTGACGGCCGGGTGCACCCGTTCGCGCTCGACGTGACCGACCACGGTCGGATCGCGGAGGCGGCGGGCGAATGCGGCGACGTCACCCTTCTGGTCAACAACGCGGGCGTGAACCGCAACCGGCCGATCTCGAACGACGACGCCCGGGAGAACGCGCGCGACGAGATGGAGGTCAACTATTTCGGCACCATGGAGATGTGCCGGCAATTCGGCCCCGTGCTGGGCGCGAACGGCGGCGGCGCCATCGTCAACATGCTGTCGATCCTGAGCCGGGTGAACCTGCCCACGATCGGCACCTATTGCGCCTCCAAGGCCGCGGCGCTGTCGCTCACCCAAGGGGTGCGCGCCGAACTCGCGGCGCAGGGCACGCTGACGGTCGCCGTCATGCCCGGCGCGATAAACACCCGCATGGGCGACATGAACCCGCCGCCCCTGGAAGACCCCGCCGACGTCGCCACCGCCGCGCTCGACGCCGTCGAGGCCGGCGAAGAGGACATCTACCCCGGCGTCGTCGCGGGGGGAGTCAGCCAGCGCCTCGCCGCCGACCCGAAGGCGGTGGAGAAACAGTTCGCGGGGTACTTGCCGGGGTAGGGTTGGGCGGGGGCCGCGGCCGAGTATTTTCCGTGGGAGCGTTCGCCAGGCACGGTGGGCGCCCTCGTCGTCCGCTATAGCTAATCGTCGAGGTATCGAACGAACACATTTCCGGAGCTGGGCTCGTAGGTCAGCGCAACACGCTTTTGGGAGTCAGGTCGACTGACCGCCTTTCTTGAAAACACTGGAACATTGGTCCCACCTTTTCGACGGGCGGACCAAGTGACCAGACCGTCGATTTCGAGGCTTCTGGCTTCGGCTCCGATCCGATTACAAAACGAGTAGTCGCTTTCGTGAACCAAGTCCGGCCAATCCTTGAGCTTTGGCCGCAGATCCGCTTCGCTACCCTCGAACGCACAGCTGAAGAGCGAATAGTAGACGACGCGAGGGGTCGAGGGATTTCCGACTCTGCCCGGCAACCAGTGCACGACCTCCGCTTCTGCGGTAGCGGGCTCCAACGACGTATAGAGTACGGAAAACGACCCATCGGAAAAGCGCGATGGACCCGCCTTCCGTCTTCGTCGAAATGGGCCGTCGAGGAGCTCGTTCAATTGGGGAATAGGGCCTGCCTCGGCCAGCAAATCCGTTAACTCTTCGCGTCCCAAGGTATCCAAACCCAATTCAGCGAGAAACTCCTCGTCCTGCGGAATGCTGGCCAGCCGAAATACTTGGCGATAGCTGTCTACGCGCGAAACTTGCTCCAGCAAGTCTACCTACCTGCGAAGATATCCACATAGTCTTTGACCGCCAGCAGGCTTTCCATGGAGCCGCTTCGCAGCAACGACATCGGCGATTTGCCGTTCAACTCCTGATGCGGTTCGCGCAGCCAAGCGTTCTCGGTCTCCAAATCCTGGAACAGGAATCGCAAGGACCTGCGGACCCCGTAAAGATGAAAAATTCGATCCCTGACATCCTTTCCGCGTAACCGTTCACGGCCCTCAAGCACGGAATGCACGTAATTGGTGTCCGATTCGTCGTATCCGAGCAGGGCGACCGCATCGCCTGTTTCCAAGCGCCACTGTTCAAGCAGTTTCAATATAAACTGGACCGGACCCACCAGTCTCGTGGGCGACTCTCGGTGAGCCGGTTCAAAGATCTCACCTTCGGCGCCTGGCCAGTCCTTTGGAACCCTTGCCGCCGGGTAATCCGACAAAGGTGCCGAAATAGAGTCGGTCTGCTGGCCCGCAACTGGACCGAACGATTCTTGGCGCCTTTCCGGGAGCCAGGTGACTATCTCGCCTGAGGACCTGTCAGGCTCGGCGACGTACAGAAACCCGTCGCCGCCAAGTGGACGCGGGTACGGATTTGCAGACCCACCTATCGGAGGGCCCGCGGACCCCGGATCGCCATTCGATACTTGCATCGCCCCCCTGCCTACTCGCGGAATATTGGAACGAAAACGACGGATCCGCCAACTCCTATGGATCCATCGTTACCTTCGCGATAGCCCTTGCCGCCCTTTCCTCCATGACCCCCGTTTCCGATTTCGATGTCGAAGCGAGCGCCAACCGACAGCTCCTCAAGCTCCACGATCAAGGTTTCCCCGGGGAATCCTTTGCCGCCGTTGCCGCCATTGGACACGGTGAGACCGGGCTCGACAGGGGCTTCGCCCCCGCGGCCGCCCTCGCCACCGGTTCCAAAATGGCACCCTCGACCATCCGCGCCATGGACCGGCCGGCCCTCGGCCATTCCGCCGCCGTTGCCGCCATTGCCGCCGTTGCCGCCGGCCGCCCGATACGATCTTTCGCCAAAAGTGACCGTAGTGGCTGCACCGCCGCCGCCGCCGCCACCGCCGCCACCTCCGTATAGGTTCAGCCCGTCCATACAAAACGCGCCGCCGCCCGCGCCGCCGCCGCCCGATCCGCCGACAACGACGAGCAGGCCGGACGCGGTGGACCACGGCCATTCGAAAGTGCCCGAATCGACGATCCGCTCAAGTCCCGTTTCCCGCATCCGATCGCTCCGTCAGCCTTGGCGCCGGCCGGACGATTTCCGCCTCGGGGCGTCTCTTTAGAAATGAGCGAACGACGCGGTTCTGGCAAGCCGGTCCTACCCCGGCGGCCGCTCCCCATGCCTTACCGCCGTCCCGGTCCGGACCCTTTTGCGCGATAGAACGTCCGGTCTTCGGTATCCCACGGCGCGCCGGGCGGTATCGCGTATCGAACGGGCGTACTATCCTTTTGCTGCGGAATGCGGTGTTCGGGGTTTCATCGCCGATCGGAAATGGGAGGCAACGACATGATGAGAATTCGCGATATCGGGCTGGCCGCCGCCATTCTGGCGCTCTCGGCGGGCGGCGCGGCGGCCGCCGACTTCACGATGAAGATCGGGCTCGGCACCTTCAAGGACGTCCAGCACGAATGGGCGAACTGGATGGAGAAGAAAATCGAGGCGGATTCCAAGGGCCGCATCGACGTCCAGGTGTTCCCGCGCAGCCAGCTCGGCAACATCTTCCGCATGGTCGAAGGCGTGCAGATCGGCACGATCGAATGCCTCGTCGCGCCGATGGATTTCTACGCCGGCATCGACCCGCGCTTCGGCATCTTCTCCACGCCTGTCCTGTTCAAGAACAAGGCGAACGCCGCCAAGGCGCTGCTCGATCCGGAGCTCAACAAGGAGATCCGGACGATCGGGACCGAACGAGGCAACATCGTTCCGGTATCCGTGTTCACCCACTCCACGGCGCACTACTTCGGCAAGAAGCCGATCCGCCGGCTCGCCGATTTCAAGGGCCTGAAGCTGCGCGTCAACGCGACCGACGCGGAGCGCGAGAAGATGAAACGTTTCGGCGCGACCGCGGTGCCGATGCCGCTCTCGGAAGTCGTGCCCTCGCTGCAACGCGGCGTGATCGACGGCACGATGAGCGGCATGGTCGTCTACGTGGTCTTCAAGTTCAGCCAGATCGGCAAGGTGCTGACCCAGACCGACGACACGCTGATCCTCTCGGCCGGCATCGTCAGCAAGGCATGGCTGGGCAAGCTTCCGGCGGACCTCCAGAAGGTGGTGATCGATGCCGGGGCCGCGCTGCAGCAGCGGGCCAGCGAATATTCCGACACCAATGAGCAGGCCATGCTCGCCAGATGGAAGCAGGGCGGCGGCTCGCTGGTGAAGCTGCCGGAAGAGGACCTCGCCAAGGTGCGCAGCCTGCTGGCCAGCGTCGGGGAGGACATCACCAAGGGCAAACCCGCGCTCGCCAAGTTCTACCAGAGGGTCAAATCGGTCGCCGCCAAGTATTGATGCGGACGAGGCGCGCGCGGCCGTCCCCGCCGCGCGTACGCCTCGGTTAGCTGACCGCCGATGACCGACCCGGATCCTGGCACGCGGCGCGCCGGGACACGCTGGCGCCGGGTCCTCGGCATCGCCTTCGATTCGGTGCCGAGGGGGATCGCGGGCCTTCTGATCCTCGCCGGCGTCGCGATCATCTTCGCCAACGTTGTCAGCCGCTACCTGTTCTCCGCGGCGATCTTCTGGGCCGAGGAAATCCTGGTCTTCATGGTGGTCGCGCTGGTCGCGGTATCGGCTATCGCGGTCAGCTTCAACGGGGCCCATCTCGGCATGGACCTCCTGCTCGCGCGGGCGCGCGGGAGGCTGAAGCGCCTGATCGACGCCGCTGTCGTGCTGGTCTTCGTCGCCTGCTGCGGCTTCGTGGTCGTCCAGTCGGTGGCGATGGTCACCGCGTTCCATCGGACCGGTACGGTCAGCATCGCCGCGGGCGTGCCGCTGGTCGTGCCGCACACCGTGCTGCTGATCGGTTTCGCGTTGATGATCGTCGCCGTTCTGGCGCGCCTCCTTGCCGGGTTCCACGCTCCGCCCGAGGAAGAGGAGGACGAAACGTGGCGTGGGTGATGGTCGGCCTGCCGGTGGCGCTGCTGCTGCTCGGCTTTCCGATATTCCTGATCCTTCTGACCACGTCCGCGATCGTGCTGATCTTCTTCGTCGACGTGCCGACGACGCTGATCCATCAGCAGATGTTCGCCTCCATCGACAAGTTCGCGCTCCTCGCCGTGCCGTTCTTCATCTTCGCCGGCGATCTGATGACCCGCGGCGGGGTATCGGCCCGGCTGATCGACTGGGTGAACTCGATCATCGGCGGCGTACGCGGCAGCCTGCCGCTGACGGCGCTCGGGACGGCGACGATCTTCGGGGCGATCTCGGGGTCGACGGGCGCCACCGTCGCCGCGGTCGGCACACTGACCTACAGGCCGCTCCGCGAAGCGGGCTACGACGCGCGGTTCGCCTCCGGCATGCTGACCTCGGCGGGGGCGATCGCCAACATCATCCCGCCCTCGATCGCCATGATCCTTTACGGCTTCGCGACCGAGACCTCGGTGGTCCAGCTCTTCGCCGCCGGGATCGTGCCGGGACTCGTGCTCGCCGCGGCCTTTGGCATCTACATCTACCTTTACGTCGGGCGGACCGGCGTTCCGGTCGCGGGCGCCGTCACCTGGCGGGGCTTCACTCGCGCCACCGCCAGGTTGGGCTGGGCGCTCGGGGCGCCGGTCATCATCCTGGGCGGCATCTACGCCGGGGTGTTCTCACCCACCGAGGCGGCCGGCGTCGCCTGCGTCTACGCGATCCTGGTGACCATGGCGATCTACCGCGAGATCGCGCCGCGCGAACTGTTCCGGACCGCCGCCAATTCCGCCTTTCTCACCGGGCAGGTCTTCATCATCGTCGCCGCCGCCGGCGTCTATTCATGGCTCTTGACGGTGACTGGAGTCGCCACCGCCGCGACCGACTACATCGCCGGGCTCGGCATGCCGCAGTGGATGCTGCTGCTGGTGCTGAACCTGTTCATGCTGTTCGTCGGCACGGTGCTCGACACCGCATCGGCGATCCTCGTGCTCACGCCGTTGCTCGCCGACATCGCGCTCGCCGTAGGGGTGCACCCGGTTCATTTCGGCATCGTCGCCGTCGTGAACCTCACCATCGGGACCTTCACGCCGCCCTTCGGCCTCAACATCTTCGTCGGCCAGGCGGTTTTCCGGGTCCCGCTCGCCACGCTTTACCCGGGCCTGCTCCCGTTCATCGCGCTCGCCATCGCGGCACTCATGCTGATCACCAACGTTCCCGACCTGTCGCTCTGGATACTGGAATTCATCTGAGCGACTCCGTCACCGCGCCCGACGACCTCCTGCCCTATAGCGGCAGCGCTGTCGAGTACTTCACCTGGTTGAGGGCGAAGCTGGATTTGATACTGGCGACGCCGGGGACGCGGGTCAGGTGCTCCTTGAGGAAGCGTTCGTAGGCCGCGAGGTCGGAGACCACGACGCGGAGCAGGTAATCCGCGTCGCCCGTCATCAGGTAGCACTCCATCGCCTCGGGCCGGCCCTGGATCGCTGTCTCGAAGGTCTCCAGCGCCTGCTCGATCTGGCGTTCGAGCGTCACCTGCACGAAGACCGAGATCGGCAGCCCCACCGCGGCGGCGTCGAGCAGAGCGGCGTAGCCCTTGATGACGCCGTCGCGTTCCAGCGCACGCACCCGGCGCAGGCAGGGAGAGGGCGAGAGGTCGACCGATTCGGCCAGTTCGGCGTTCGAGATGCGTGCATTGCCCTGAAGCTCGGTCAGGATTCGGCGGTCGATCGCATCGAGCTCTATATTTGGCAGAATCTGTCTCCACTTCGCTCTTGAAACCGGCTTCGTTGCGCAATCTGTGCATCTTGCGGGCGTATTCGCAACATAATTCGAACCGACCCCGCCTATACTTCCGTACGAGGGGAAGAGCCATGCCGAGCCTGCCCGCGAGGGCGTTCGAGGAGAGGGAGCCCGACCGCCGCGCGATCCTCGCCGCGCTCGAACGCAAGGTGCTGTGGCTGTCGGCCTGGACGATCCACAACGCCAACCATCTGAGGCCGAGCCGCGACGGGCTCAAGGTGGGCGGGCACCAGGCCTCCTGCTCCTCGCTGACGGCGATCATGACGGCGCTCTATTTCGACGTGCTGCGGCCGGAGGACCGAGTGGCGGTCAAGCCCCACGCGGCGCCCGTCTTCCACGCCATCCAGTACCTGTTCGGGCGCGAGAGCCGGGACCGGCTGGAACGCTTCCGCAGCCTCGGCGGGGCGCAGTCCTACCCGTCGCGCACCAAGGACGACGACGACGTCGATTTCTCCACCGGCTCGGTGGGTCTTGGCGCGGCGCAAACCGTGTTCGCGGCGCTGGTCCAGGACTATCTCGCCTGCAAGGGAAGGATCGACGCAGACCCGGCCGGACGCATGATCGCGCTGGTGGGCGATGCCGAGCTCGACGAGGGCAACGTCTTCGAGGCGCTGCTGGAGAGCTGGAAGCACGACGTGCGCAATCTCTGGTGGGTGGTCGACTACAACCGGCAGAGTCTCGATTCGGTGGTCTCGGACCGGCTGTTCGGGCGCATCGACGAGCTGTTCCGCTCGGTCGGCTGGCGGGTGCTGACGCTCAAATACGGCCGCCTGCAGGAGGCCGCCTTCGCCGAGCCGGGCGGCGAGGCGCTGAGACGCTGGATCGACGACTGCCCCAACTCGCTCTACTCGGCGCTCACCTACAAGGGCGGCCCGGGCTGGCGCGAGCGGCTGGCGCACGACATCGGCAGCGACGGGCACGTGCGCGCGCTGCTGGAGCGGCGCGACGACGACGCGCTGCACGCGCTGATGACCAACCTGGCCGGCAACGACATCGACTCTCTGCTCGACGCCTTCCACGGCATCGACGACGACCGGCCGACCTGCCTGATCTGCTACACCACCAAGGGCTACGGGCTGCCC
>JAPPHW010000004.1 GCA_028820945.1 Defluviicoccus sp. | reverse complement strand
CCCTGGGTGACCTATACCGATCCCGAGCTCGCCCATGTCGGGATGACCGAGGCGGCCGCGCGCGAGCGCGTCGGCGATATCCGGGTGCTCCGCTTTCCCTTCGCCGAGAACGACCGCGCCTGGGCGGAGCGCGCGACGGGCGGTTTCGTCAAGATCGTCACGTCGAAGAAGGGCGCGGTGCTCGGCGCCAGCATCGTCGCCGCCCATGCGGGCGAGCTGATCCAGACCTGGATACTGCCCGTAGCGAAGGCCATGCACGTCAAGCACGTCGCCGGGCTGATCCTGCCCTATCCGACGCTGGGCGAGGCGAACAAGCGGGCCGCCGGCTCGTTCTTCACGCCCACCCTGTTCGGGCCGCGAGCGAAGCGCGTCGTGCGCCTGCTGGCCCGGCTCGGATGATCCCGGGCGACGGCGCGATCGCGGCCTTCCACGCCGGGTCGCCCCTCACGATCCGGAGCGATTTTACCGGCGTCGGGAGTGGCGTATAGTCCGACCATGCCCGCGCCTAAAGGTGGTCGTTTCAGCCTGCTGACAGGGCTATCGGCGCGCTTGCTCGTGCTGACGATTTTTTTCGTGATGCTGAGCGAGGTGTTGATCTACGCGCCGTCGATCGGACGCTACCGCCTGGTCTATATGCAGGAGAGCATCGCCTCGGCGCATCTCGCCTCGCTGGCGCTCGCCGCCGAGACCCGAGGATCGGTGTCCAAGCAACTGACGGCCGAGCTGTTGAGCCACGCGGGCTCCCACCGCATCGTCTGCAGCGGCTCCTCCGACATGACGACGCTTATCGGCGAAGCCGCCCCGGTGATCGAGGCCACGTACGATTTGCGAGAGGCGTCCTTTTTCCCGCTGATCTGGGAAGCCTTCATGGTGCTGGGCCGGAGCGAGAACCGGATGATCGAGGTCGTCGCGCCGGCTCCCATGTCGCCCGGGATAACGGTCCGGAGCGTGATAGACGAAGCGCCGATGCGGCAGGAGATGTTCGACTATTCCGAACGCATCCTGTTCCTTTCGATCATTATCTCGCTGGTCACGGCCACGCTGGTCTATATCAGCCTTCATCTCCTCTTCGTCCGGCCGATGCTGGGAATCACCGAGAGCATGATCGCCTTCCGGGCCAATCCGGAGGACGCCCGGCACGCGGTCGCACCGGGATCGAGAACGGACGAGATCGGGCGGGCGCGCCGCGAACTGGGGGAGATGCAGCGCGCGCTGCGCCACGCGCTGCAGCAGCGATCGCGCCTCGCCGCGCTCGGGACGGCGGTCACCAAGATCAATCACGATCTGCGCAACATCCTGGCGAGCGCGCAGCTGGTGTCCGACCATATCCGTGTCAGCCCCGACCCGCGGGTGCGCAAGATCGCACCGACGCTGCTGGGCGCGCTGGACAGGGCGATCAAGCTGTGCAGCCAGACCCTGGCCTTCGCGCATGACGGAGAACTGCCCCCGTCCTATTCGCGGTTCGACCTCCGCGCGCTGGTGGAAGAAGTTGTCGGCGATTTGGGCGAAACCCGGCCGGATGCGGCGCGCTTCGTCTGTCGGGTGCCGACCGACTTCACCGTCGAAGCGGACCGCGATCAGCTCGGCCGCGTGCTGACCAACCTGACCCTCAACGCATATCAGGCAAGCGCGCGGACCGTCCGCGTCGCGGCCTCGCTGGCGAACGACACGGTGACGATCGAGATCGCCGACGACGGGCCGGGCCTTGCGGAACCGGTCCGCGAGCGTTTGTTCGAACCCTTCTCCGGATCGAGCCGGACCGGCGGTACCGGGCTCGGCCTGTCGATCGCGCGCGACCTGATGCGGGGCCACGGCGGGGACGTACGCCTGGCCGAGACCGGAGAGGCGGGAACCGTCTTCGAGATAGTGCTTCCCGCGGAGGCAACCCGCCCGGCCGGTTAGGGCCTGCCTCGGCTTCGACCGCGGTTCGATCCAAGACGGATACGCTCTAGACGCCGAGCCCCTGGGACATCTGGGCGTAGCTGGTCAGCGGGACGCCGCACATCCGATCCCAGTCCGCCTTGTCGATGACCGGCCGGTTCAACAGTCCGATCGTTTCGTCGAACTTGCTCAACGCGGCGCAATCCACCGCCCCCGGATCCGCCGCTTCGCGGAATCGCGGCCAGGCGCGGTCGCGCGCGTACCGCCAGAACTCGGTCTCGTACACCGAGCCGCAGGAATAGTGCCAGCCGACGAACAGCCCGTAGCAGAGCATGTTGTTTATCAGAAACCGGTTCACTACCGGCGCGTCGCGCTCGCGATGTTCCGCGGGGCGGTTGAGACGCATGTTGAGCACCATCCCGATCTGCAGCTGGGCGGATACGATGGCCGTCGCTTCGAGCGGTTCCATGAAGGCCGCCGCGTTGCCGATGCGGGCCACCGCGCCGTCGTAAATCTCGCGATGGACGAAGTTGGGGAATCGAATGACGGCCCGTTGCTCGAACTCCGATACGCCGTCGGCCTCGAGGAAGTCGTCGAAGTCCGCTTCGACATCGGCCAGGCCGGATACGCCCCGGTTGAAGATGTACCCGTAGGACGTGTGAACCGTCAGCGGAATGACGAAAACCCAGCCGTGCGGCCGCGCGACCGCGCGGGTCTAGGTATGTTGCACGACCGGCCCGTCCTTCGGTTCTTCGACGATCGCCGGACAGCGGCGGATGACGGCGGTGTCGGTCGGGATGAAGGAAATCCCGATGTGCCGGCCGGGATCGAGTTCCCTGGGGAATCCGCGAGCATCGAAGACCAGGTCGTAGCGTTCCGGCGGCAGGCCCTCGAACGTCACCTCCGCGCCGCCCTCCACTCTTTCGATATCGAGCACCTTGGCGTCGATGCGGTGCGCGTTCGTGCTCTCGCGCAGCAACGCCTCCATCAGGTCGGCCGACAGGTGGTAGGCGTAGGACACCTGTTGCGGCGTGAAGTAATGGGTGAAGTCCCGATTGCGCCGACCCCACCCCTCGAAAGCAACGCCGTACTTGCGGGTTCCCTTCAGGCGTTGCTGGACGGCTTCGTGCGGCAAACCGGTCAGTTTCCGCAATTCTTGAACCAGGCTGGGCCAGCTGCCTTCGCCCACGCCGATGGCCGGAATGCGCGAATCGTATATGTGGTGCAGCTCGTGGTCGGCGTCGGGGTGGAGGCGCGACACGCTGGCGGCCGCCAGCGATCCAGCGGTTCCCCGCCCCACGACCGCGATCTTCCGCAAGGATTTGCTGCCGGGCTGTATCACTCCGCGCGACTCCCCCTTCGAGGCTCGGTCAGAAGCTGAACGCAAACTCCATGCCCACGAAGCTGTCGCGCCGCCCGTCGTGGGCCGGATCCTTCCGGTCCGCGCTCAGGATCGCCATCGCTTCCAGACGCATCGACCAGCTGGCCGACAGGCGGCGCTTCAGCTCCAGGTTGAGCGAGCGGGAGTCGTGGCGGAGGTCGCCGAGAAGACCGGCCAGGAGCTCGGTACCGGGCGTATCGTTGAACGCAACCAGGCCGGAGATGTAGAGGTCGTTCGCCCAGACGCTCGTCGCGCGCCGCCCGCGGCCGTCGAAATGCCACTCGGCGAGGACGGTCAGGTCCGCCGAGGACCCGAACGGCGCGCCAAGAGTGCGCTCCAGTCCGACGATGAAGGCGCTGTAGTCCTGTTCCCGGCCGAGGAGATTGCGCGCTCCGCTGCGCCGGATGGCTTCCACCTTGTAGAGCCAGGGGTCGGTGGTGAGCTGCGCGTCGAGCCCGAACTGCCGGATCCGCTCGTAGTAAGGGATCAGGATTGGGCCGATCGCGGGCGGCGGCCGGGACCGCGGACTCGCAACGAACGTGGGTTCCCGGCTCGTGCCGACAAAGGCGCTGACGCCGAAATCGAGCGAATCCACCGCGTTGCTGTAACGCAACGCGAAATCCACACGGCGCTCTTCGGCCCCGCTCTCATACAGCGCGCGCTCCTCGATGGGGTAGCCCGACCGGTGGCGCCCGGCTCGCCCGGGGAACGTGCGCTTGCGGTGATACGGCAGCAGAAACGACTCGGCGACGCCCCAGTCGCCGGACATGGTAAGGTGTACCATCGGCTGACCCAGCTTGGGCCGGTCGCGCGGATGCTCGACGAGGTCTGTCTGGTTGACGACGTCGACGAGGTTCTGCAGCTCGGCGACGCCCCAGAAAACGCGGTCGAGTCCCAGCCGAAGCTCCCAAGAGTTCTCGCCCCAGTCCCCGAACATCAGGACGTAAGCCTCGCGCAGGTCTCCATGCGTGCGCCGGGAGTCGGCGCTGTCGTACCGGTAGAGCGGGGTGAGGGTGAAGCTCGCGCCCTCGGCGGCCTCCCAGTAAAGCGTCGGCTCGACGACCGCGCCGGCGGTGGCCGAACGTTGACCGGGGAAGGCGGGCGATTGCGGATACCATCGCCCCTGAAACTTCACGTCGCCGGATAAATCGAGCGTCTGTGCCCCGGCGCCCGCGGCGGCCAGGAACGACAGGGCCGCGATTGCGCCGCCAAAACGCATCAGCGCACGCGTCGGAGCGCCGGTCTGGTAAACTCGCTTTCCTGGAGATTGTTACGGAAGCGGAAATCGGTCCATTTAAGCACGGTGCTGGCACCGGTCAGGTGGTTTACCATCGTCTGCTCTCCCGCCCGCCAGTAGCGGTCCGCATATTTCCGGTAGTTCGCGAAAGTCAGCGTCTTGAGGTGAGAGCCCTTCCGGTCGTAAAGCGTCATCTTCCAGGTTCTAAGCTCGCCCTTATCCTGCCACACGACCTTGCGGCTGTATCCCGATTTCTTGTCCCGCGGAAATTGTTCGATCACCGTACAAGCGAGTTCTCCGCAGGGTTCGTCGCGAAGATATTTGTAGGTGTATTCTTCGACTTCCGACGAGCTCATGTCTTCGTACGAAAACTCGCTTCCCATGAACGACCCCGAACGCCTTGCGGCATTAATCCGCTTCACGCGTTTCAGGGCGGGCAGATACAACCACTGATCGTCGGGAACGTTGACGTGGGCGTGCGTCAGCAGCGCGGTTCCCTTGACGTCCCGCGGCCGGTCGAACACGAACAGGCTCTTGTCGCCGTCTCCCTTTACCTCCAGCACCTTGAAGCGCATCCGGCGGACGCTCTCCCGACCGTGCCGATCGCGCAGCACCATCGTCATTCCGGCGGTGAAATCCCCGAAGCCCTCGTTGCGGGCGCTTGCTTCGCGCGCAATCCTCAGCCCCTTTTCCTCCGCCGTTTCCGCCTGGGCGACGGCGGGCGCGCAGGGCAGCAAAAAGCACGCCGACGCGAGAAACAGGACGCTTAACGCAAGGCCCGGGACGGACGGGAGGCCAATCGCCCGGCCTCGCTCGACAAACCGCTTTTCGGCGTTTTCGCGCTCCGGAAACATCCGCACGGATCCCGCGATCGACGTATCGCATTCTATCTTGACTCGCCGGGAGAGGTGAAGTCCCGGACGATGCTGAAATCCAGGGCGAGACCCACGCCGTGCGGGTAATTTGCAACCGGGCGCCGGCGGCCGGGGCATCGAAGCATATTCGCCGGCGGCGTCCGAACCTGGGGGCCGCGGTCCGATCCCGGGCGCAAGGCCTCTCACGACACGGGTTGCGCGCCCGACCCGGTCCTTTCGGATCGCCGAATCGACTGCAATTTGCAATAGGGGAACTTCGCCAAATCCTTCCATGAGGTTCGGAAATCATATGGAAATCTTTGCCTGTGTAGAGAAAAATACAATCGCCCGGTGCCTTGACCGGGCTAAACGGCCGTGCGACGGTTCGCCAACCGGGTGCCGGCAAGGCTCGACACTTGGAAGGCTTGAGGAGAATTGCCATGAGAAGCGGCGACGAAATGCTGCAGCAGATTGTCGAGAAATCCGCCGTCGATGCGGACTTCCGGCAACAGCTTCTTGCAGACCCGAAATCCACCATCAGCGCCGAATTGGGTATCACGATTCCGGATTCCATGAACATCAAGGTCCACGAGAGCGACATGCAGACGGTGCATCTCGCGCTTCCGCCGGACCCCAACATCACCGAGGAGCAGCTCGAAGCGATCTCGGCCGGCCTCTGCTGCTGCTGGTAATTCCGGCAAGCGGCCGGGTCCGCGTTTCCGCGTAGCTCGAACCGGATCGCCGGTGGGGAGGTCGGCCGTCCCCGCCGGCCGGTCCGGTCCGTATTCCGGCGCGTGCAGGGGTTCGGGGCCGGTGCACGGCCGTTGACAGCGCGCTCGGCCGGGCCATACCTTGCCTTGCGTCGACACAAGCCCGCGTTGCCGCAAATGTTGTACTCCGCCATCGACCCCGATCCGGGCTCGGCGCGTTCCGGATGACGCCCGGCGCGCCTTTTGCCTCCGGGGGCGTTCGCGGCTAGCGGCGCGGGCTCCGTGGACGACCCCGGCACGGCGCGAGACCGGTTTGCAACGCGATTGGCCGAACGGGTGCTCGGGGCCCGCCGGCTGGTCATCCTGGTTACGGTGCTACTGGTCGCGGCCGCATCGAGCGGCATTGCCCTGCTCGAATTCTCCGCCAACTACCGCATTTTCTTCGACGACGACAACCCGCAGCTCCTGGCGCTTGAAGCGCTGGAAAATACCTACGGCAAGAACGAAAACATCGTCTTCCTGATCGTTCCGGAAGACGGTGACGCGACGTCGGAAAGCGCGCTCGCCGCCGCCGTCTGGCTCACCGACAGGGCCTGGCGAACGCCGTTCTCCAGACGCGTGGACTCCCTCGCCAATTTTCAATACACGACCGCCGACGGCGACGATTTGTATGTGCGGGACCTTGTCGACCCAAACGAGCTGACCCGGGCCGAGGCGCGGGAGCGAGTCCGCGCCATCGCCTCGTCCGACCCGCGGATCGCGGGCAGCATGCTGGCCCGCGGCGGCGACGTCAGCGTCGTGAACGTCACCGTCGAACTGCCGGAAGAGGGCCTGCTGGAGGCGGTGGCGGAGGTTGCCGAATTCGCCAGATCGATCGCCGCCGAGGCGGAAGGACGGTTTCCCGGCATCGACCTCCGCGTCGTCGGCACCGTGATGATCAACCAGTCCTTCGTGGAAGCCTCGATCGGCAGCCAGATGATCTTCCTGCCGGCAAGCCTCCTGCTCATGGCCCTGATCCTCGGCATCCTCACCAGGGGCTGGGCGGGGGTCGTGGCGACCGGAGTCGTCATCGTCTTTTCCATTCTGTCCTCCCTCGGCCTCGGCGTGTGGGCCGGTTTGCCGTTTTCGCCGCCCGTGTCGCCGGCCCCGACGATCGTCCTGATGATCGTCGTGGCGAACTGCGTGCACCTGCTGGTGGCCCTGCAACAATCCATGCGCGCCGGAGCCTCGAAGCACGATGCCATCGTGGAATCCATCCGGCTCAACCTAAATCCGGTGTTTCTGGCGAGCCTCACGACGGCGCTCGGGTTCCTGAGCATGAACTTTTCGGAAGTGCCGCCCTACCGCCATCTCGGCAACTTCGTCGCGTTCGGTATCGTCGTCTCCTTCCTGCTCTCGGTCACCTTTCTGCCGGCCCTGCTTTCGCTTCTTCCCATCCGCGCCCCGCGGGACCGCCGGCTTCGCGGGCCGACGATGAACCGGCTGGCGGATTTCGTGCTGCGCCGCAGGACCGCGCTGATCTGGGGATGGTCGGCGATCGTGGTCGCGGCGCTGCTCGCGATTCCGCGCAACGAGCTCAACGACGTCCTGGTTCATTTCTTCGACGAGGGCGTCGAGTTCCGCCAGGACACGGACTTCATGGACCAGCGCCTGAGCGGCAACACCCTACTCGAATACTCGCTGCGGGCACGCACCGAGGGCGGCGTCACCGATCCCGGTTTTCTCACGGAGGTCTCGAAATTCGCGGATTGGTACCGCAAGCAACCTCCGGTGCGTCATGTATCGGTCGTCACCGACACCTTCCGGCAGCTCAACAGGAGCATGAACGGCGACGACCCGGAGGCCTACCGGCTTCCGGAAAGCAGGCAGCTGGCGGCGCAATATCTGTTGCTCTACGAGCTCTCGCTGCCGGAGGGTCTGAACCTCAACAATCGGATCGACAGATCCAGAACGGCCACGCGCGTGACGATATCGGCGGAGACCTTGTCCTCGAAGGAGGTGCTGGAACTGAACGCCCGCGCCGAGGCCTGGCTGAAGGAAAACGCGCGGCATGTCGCCGGCGTCAACAGCACCGGCCCGGCGGCGCTGTTCGCCTATATCGGGCAACGCAACATCCGCGCCATGCTGATCGGTACGACGGTCGTGCTGCTGGCCATTTCCGTCATCCTCCTGGTCGCCCTGCGATCGCTGCGGCTCGGCCTGATCAGTATCGTCCCCAACCTGGTGCCCGCCGTGCTGGGCTTCGGCGTCTGGGGGCTGACGGTCGGACAGGTCAGCCTGTCGCTGTCCGTCGTGGTGGCGATGACGGTAGGCATCGTCGTGGACGATACGGTGCATTTCCTGAGCAAGTACCGCCGGGCGCGGCTCGAATACGGCCGGGAGTCCGAGGAAGCGGTGCGCTACGCCTTCGACACATCCGGCCGGGCGCTGTTCACGACCACGGTCGTGCTGGTGGCGGGGTTCCTGATTTTCGTGTTTTCGCCGTTCGTTCCCACCGCGCAGGTAGGAGTTCTGACCGCGACGATCATCTTCTTCGCGCTCGTCGCGGACCTGTCGCTCCTGCCGGCGCTGTTGACGGCGGCGGATCGCGGTCCCGGCAAGGGCACCGCCCCCGCGTCGGGCCCCGACAGCCCCGATCGAGCCGGTCGCGGATGAAGCGCGGGATGGAGCTAACGGCCGCGACGGCGGCCCGGGAGTCCGAGGTTATCCTTGACCTGCGCCCACCGGATTTGCATATAATCCATTAAATCTTCGCTCAAGATGAGCGAGATGTCTTGTTTTTTCTCGAACCGAACGAAAAGGCGACGCACGGTCGTGTTCAATAACCCCTTTGACTCGTTTCACAATACCGTTGCCGAAGCGAAGGAAGAACGCGAACAACTCGACCGGCTATTGACGATTTCCACGCCGCGGGAGCGATCGCTCGTAGCCATCATCGCCCTGTTGCTGGTCGTCCTCGCGGCATGGCTGTTCCTGGGGTCCGTAAGCCGCAGCGTCGCGGTGGAGGGCGTGCTGGTCGAGACCGGCGCGGCCGCGGACGCCGGCAACCGGTCGGCGCACGCGATCCTCTGGGTCGGGAACGAGACCGCGCCGCCCATCGAACCCGGGATGCCGGCGACGATCGAGCTCGGCACAGCGGAGAATGCCGTGGACGCGCTGGAGGGGGTGGTGGCGGCGATTTCCGCCGTGCCCCTGTCCGGACGGCTCGGGACGCTCCACTCCGCGGCGCCGGTGTCGGTGCACCGCATCGATATCTCGCTGGCCGAAAGCCTCGATTACGACTCCCTGGTGGGGAGGAAATGCCGGATCGTCATCCAGATCGGCAGGCAGTCTCCGATCGCGCTCCTGTTGGCGAGGCGATCGTAAAATGCCGCCGGACGCCTCGGACGGGGCTGGAGGCAAGGCCGGAGCGGACTCCCCGAAACGACGGGTAGCCACCCCCGTCCTGTTGCAAATGCATGCGTCGGAATGCGGCGCCGCCTGCCTCGGCAGCGTATTGGCCTATTTCGGACGCTGGGTGCCGCTTTCCGAATTGCGCGACAAATGCGAAGTGAGCCGGGACGGCAGCAGCGCGGCCAGCATCTTGCGGGCGTCCAGGCACTACGGCCTCGAATGCAACGGGCTCAGCATACGCGCGGAACACCTGAAGAAGCTGGATCTGCCGCTGATTTTGTTCTGGCAATTCAGCCATTTCGTCGTCCTCGAAGGGTTCGACGGGCGCAATTTCTATCTCAACGATCCGGCCACCGGGCGGCGCAGGGTCCCGGCCGAGGAATTCAACAGAAGCTACAGCGGAATTGCGCTGCGTTTCGGGCGCGGCGACGATTTCAACCCCGGCGGCGAACCGCCCGGGCTGTTCGCGCAATTGAGCGCCCTGCTCGCGGGATCGTGGAGCGCGCTTACCGGTGTAATCGCCTGCGGCCTGATGCTGACGTTGCTGGCGCTCATCGTTCCGGCGTCGCTGAGCGTTTTTGTCGACGAAATCATGGTGCACCACGGGCCCTGGGGCGGCCTGGTGGCGGCCCTGCTCGGCGGCGGCGCTCTGGTGTATGTGCTGACCCTGCTCAAGCACCGGTTCCTGAAGCGGCTCGCGGTCCGGATTGCGGTGGTCGGCTACAGCCGGGGCATGTCGCGCCTGCTGCGGTTGCCGGTGGAGTTTTTCGAGCACAGGCTGGCGGGCGATCTGACCGACCGGGTCTCCTCCATCGACAGGGTGGCGAAGAACCTGACGGACCAGTTCCTGGTGCTCATCGTCGACATGGCGATGAGCGCGGTATTGCTGATCGCCATGCTGGCCTACGACGTGCTGCTCGCGGCGATCGTGCTTTTGCTGGCCATCCTGCACGGAGCGGCGGCGCATTTTCTCAACGGGCTCCGCGCCGTTCGCAGCCAGGCGATGAGGCGCGAACAGGGACTGCTGATCGGCGTCGGCATGAAGATGCTGCGTCACGCGGACAATTTGCGCATGACGGGATCGGACGACCGGTTCTTTTCGCGCTGGAGCGGTCAGCAGGCGCGCGAACTGCATGCGCGCCAGCTTTATTCCGAGCTGGGCGCCGTCAATACCGCGCTTCCGGGCCTGATCGCCGCGTTTCGCAGCGCGGCGATCCTGGGCATCGGGGGAGGTCTGGTCCTCACCGGCGAAACGACGCTGGGGACGCTGGTCGGGTGCTATATTCTGGCGGAGTTGTTTCTGGCGCCGATCGGGCGCTTCCTGGAGTTCGCCGAGAAACGCCAGGCCCTCGAAACCGATCTGCAGCGTCTCGACGATATCTCTAAAACCCCGGAAGATCCCGTCTTCAGCCGCCGAAATCCGGAATCGGATTCGATCCCCACCTTCAACGGCCGGCTCCAGCTGGCCGGCCAGCTCGAGCTGCGCGGCGTCACCTTCGGTTTCAACAAGAGCCGGCCACCCCTGATCAAGGACCTCAACCTCGTGATCAAACCGGGCCAGCGGGTCGCCGTGGTGGGCCCCAGCGGGTCCGGCAAGTCGACCGTGGCGCGTCTGGTTTCGGGCGTCTATCAGCCATGGTCGGGCGAAATCCTGTTCGACGGCCATCCGCGGGACGAGATTCCCGAAGAAGTGCTGCGGCAGTCCATCTCAATGGTGGACCAGGACGTTGTGCTCTTTTCGGCGTCGCTCCGCGACAACATCACGTTATGGAATCCGGCCGTGCCGGACGAAGCGATCTTCGCCGCGACCAGGGATGCCCGGATCCATGACGAAATCCTGCTCAGGCCGCAGGGATATGCGACCCTCGTCGAGGAAGGCGGGGCGAATTTCAGCGG
>JAPPHW010000099.1 GCA_028820945.1 Defluviicoccus sp. | reverse complement strand
CCTTCGGGGTCAGCGTCGCCCACAAGGCCGATGTCGGCGGGCTGGTGCCGGGCTCTTCGGGGGCGGCGGCGCGCGAGATCTTCCACGACGGGATCCTGGTGCCGCCGGTCCGGATGTGGAGCGCGGACGGCGTCAATGCCGAGGTCGAGGCGATCGTCCGCAACAACAGCCGCGCGCCCGACGTGGTGCTCGGCGATCTACGCGGGCAGGTGGGCGCGACCCGCCTCGGCGCCCGGCGCATCGCCGAACTGTGCGGGGCCTTCGGCGCGGACACCGTGACCGGGACGATGGACGCGCTGATGGCGCGGACCGCCCGGCGGGTGAGAGAGGCGGTCTCCGCCTGGAAGGACGGCAGCGCCGAGGCCGAGGGACTGATGGACCATGACGGCGCCGACCGGGACCGTCCGGTCCGCATTCACGTAAGGGCGGAGAAGTCGGGCGACCGGCTGACGATCGATTTCAGCGGCAGCGACCCCCAGACGGCGGGGCCGATCAACACCCCGGAGGCCACCGCGCGTGCGGTCTCCATGCAGGCGATCCTCGCCGCCTCCGATCCGACGATCCCGATGAACACCGGCGCCTTCGAGGCGGTCGACTTCGTCATTCCGCCGGGCCGGATGGTGAGTCCGCAATTCCCGGCCACGGTCAACCACTACTTCCCCACGTCGCACATGGTCTACAACGTGGTGCTGGCCGCGCTCGGCACGCTCAACCCGGACCGCGCCGTCGCACCGTCGGGGCTCGGCACCGGTGCGATGGCCATCGGCTATTCGGAGGGGCGATCCGGTAAGGCGACCGTCCAGTACGAGCTGATGACCACCTCGCTCGGCGGCACCAGCGAAGGCGACGGCGCCTCGATCGTGCTGCCGATGAACCACTTCGCGCCCGGAACGCCGGTCGAGATCGTCGAGACGGAATACCCGATCCGCGTCGGGCGGTTCGAGCTACTCCCCGACAGCGCCGGGGCCGGCACGCATCGCGGCGGGATCGGTTTCGCGCGCGAGTATGCGTTCCTCACCGACTGCACGCTGACGCTCCGCACCGCGAACCACCGCCACGCCGCCTGGGGCCTGTTCGGCGGCGGCAGCCCGGCGCCGGCGTCGACCTCGATCTCCTTTCCCGACGGATGCACGGAAGACATGGACGTGCTGGAAACGCGGCGCATGTCCGCGGGCGCCTCGATCCGCCTCTGCCAGAGCGGCGGGGGCGGCTACGGCGATCCGTTCGAACGCCCGCCGGAGCTGGTCCTGGCCGATATCGAGGACGGCTACGTCACGCCGCAAGCCGCGCGCGAGCTCTACGGCGTTGCCGTCGATGCCGAAGGGGCGCTCGACGAGGCGGAGACCGAACGGTTGCGGAGCGAAAAGGCCGCGTCCTGAAGAGTTGGGCCGTATCCGCTTTCGGCTGCATCCACTGTCGCCTCAGGGTCCCACGATGGGACGATTCCCACGAGAAAATTCGGCCAGTTCCCACCGTCATTTCCTCCAATTATGGGATTTATCCCATTATTATATATGTCGCCATTGATGGGAAAAATCCTTTGACAGACCTCTTGGGCCGCGTTAACGAAGATATCGGGCATCGAACGCGAGGCTGACGGATGGACGTTCTGGGCGGTCTGGTCGGCGAGATCGAGACCTATTGCCGCGAGGCGGGCATCGCCGAAACGACGTTCGGACGGATCGTCGTCAACGACGGCAAGTTCGTGGGCAGGCTTCGGGAAGGCAAGGGAGTAACCGCCGCCACCGTCGAGCGGGTGCGCCGATTCCTGAACGAGAACGGCGCGGCGTCTTCCGACCCGGAGGCGGGGACCGCCCCGCCCGAACCTCCGGATACGCCCGACGGCGACCCCCGGACCGCCTTCCGGTTCTACGACAACCGCCAGAAATACCTCGCCTTCGTCAACACATGCTCGGAGAAGTGGGTGGTCGCCGAGCGCGCGGGCATGGAGCTCGCCCATCTGCACCCCCAGCCGCCGGCGCTCCGGCTGTTCGACGCCGGCATGGGGGACGGCACCGTGCTGACCGGCGTGATGCGGCAGATGCACCGGCGCTTCCGCACGCTGCCCTTCTATATCGTCGGCAAGGAGATCAGCCTCGAGGACGTGCGCCTCGGGCTGGAGCGCATGCCCGACCGGTTCCACGAGCACCCGGCGACGGTGCTGGTGCTGACCAACCTCTACTACACCGAGGCGCCCTGGCTGATGCCGCGCTCGATGGAGGCGGCGGCGGCGCTGAACTGGATCGAGGTGGCGCTCGAAGGCGATTCCTCGCACGAGTTCCACGAGCAGATCGCCGGCCTCCAGCCCCGGCTCGCCGAGACCTGGCAGGTCAGGCCCTCGGAAAAGACCGGCAACCCGCTCTATGTCCGCCCCTCGGTGCTGGTGGTCTACCGCGAGGACCACAAATTCCTGCTCGACCAGGTGATCCCGCGTCCGGGCGCGGTGAAGGCGGAGTACGATCTGGTGATCGCCTCGCAGCCCTACCGCGCGCGCATGCCGGTCTCGTTCAAGGCAGAGAAGGTGCTAGCCCCGCTCGCCCGCAGCCTCGCTTCCGGCGGGCGGCTCCTGGGCATCCACTCCCGCGGCGGCGATCCCGGGCTCGACATCGTCCGCAAGGTGTGGCCCGGCGAGGACCCGTTCCGCACCAACCGGCACGAGCTCCTGAAGGCGCTCAAGGAGGCGCTCGGCCGCGACGGCCGCGACCTCAACTTCAACGCCTATTCCGACAAGCGCTCGATCTTCCGCTACGACATGCACACCCTGCCGAGCGAGGTCGGCGGGCAGAGCATCGGCACCTCCACCCTGTTCGCGGCCTGGAACGCCGCCATCTATGTCGCCCAGATCGAGGACGAGCGGCTTGAGGACGTCCTCGCCGAAGGCGGCTATCTCGACGCCACCCGCGAGGTGCTGAACCGATACGGAGGGCTCTGGTTCTACGACGAATCCTACGTCGTCTCCCGGCGGAGGGCCTGAGACCGTGTTCCTCTCCCCCGAGACGACCGCGGAATCGGGTTTCGCGCGCACCCTGCTCAACGGCGAGTTCGCGATCACCGCCGAACTCGTTCCTCCGGCCTCCGGCGCGCCGGACGAGCTGCTGGCGCTGGCGGAGCCGTTGCGCGGTCTCGTGGACGCGGTCAACGTCACCGACGGGCCGCGCGCGATGGTTCACATGTCGGCACTCGCCGCGTCTTCGATCCTGGCCCGCGAGGGTATCGAGCCGATACTCCAGTTCGCCTGCCGCGACCGCAACCGGATCGCACTGCAGGCCGATCTGCTCGGCGCCTCCGCGGTCGGCGTGCGCAACGTGCTGATCCTGCGTGGCGACGATCCCGATACGAACGAGATACCGCCGCCCAAGCCGGTATTCGACGTCGACAGCCGCGACCTGATCCAGATCGCGGCAAAGATGCGCGCCGGCGAGGCGCTGGCCTCGGGGCGGGAGATCGCCACGGCGCCGCGCCTGTTCATCGGCGCTGCCGACACCCCGGTCGACCCCGAACCCGGTTGGTGGCGCCCGACCGGGCTCGCCCGCAAGGTCGAGGCCGGGGCGGGGTTCGTGCAAACCCAGCTCTGCTGGGACATAGACGTGGTTCGCCGTTATGCCCGGGCGCTGGAAGAGGCGGGGCTCACCGACCGGATGTTCCTGCTGATCGGGATCGGCCCGATCGCGTCGGCGCGGTCGGCGCGCTGGATGCGCGACAATCTGTGGGGGGTCCGGATCCCCGATGCGATCGTCGACCGCCTCGAACGCGCCGCCGACCAGAAGGCGGAAGGCATCGCGATCTGCGCCGAGCTGATCCGCGCGCTCGCCGAGGTGCCGGGCGTCTCGGGCGCACACCTGATGGCCCCGGTCGGCCTGTCCTCGATCCCCGTGGCGATCACGGAGTCCGGGATCATGGAAGGGCGCCGGACTGCGGTTTAAGGGGTCCTACGATCCGCCGCAAACCCGCCGTCAAACCACCCCGTCTTCGCGGAGGGCCGCGATCTCGTCCTCGTCCATGCCGAGGATGCCGCCGAGTACCTCTTCGGTGTGTTCGCCGAGGACGGGCGCGCCGCCGGGATAGTCGTGCGGCTCGCCCACATAGCGGATCGGGTTGGCGACGCCCGGCACCGATCCGGCCTCGCTGTGCGGCAGCTCCATTCGAAGGCCCCGGGCTTCCGCCTGCGGGTCGGCGAAGATCCGGCGGAGGTCGTTGATCGGCCCGCAGGGGACGCCGACCGCCTCGAGCGCGGCGATCCATTCGTCCTGCGTGCGGGTGAGCATCATCTCCGCGAGCGCCGGGATCAGGGCGTCGCGGTGCTCGACGCGGCCGGCATTGGTGCGGAACCGATCGTCGTTTGCGAGCCCGGGCCGCCCGCCCGCCTCGCAGAAGCGGGCGAACTGGGAGTCGTTGCCGACCGCGACGACGACATGGCCGTCGGAGGTCGCGAAGGACTGGTACGGCACGACGTTGGGATGCCCGTTGCCCATCCGTCCCGGCGCCTCGCCGGTGACGAGATAGTTCATCGCCTGGTTGGCGGTCGACGCGACGGCCACGTCGAACAGCGCCATGTCGATATGCTTGCCCTGGCCGGTCTTCTCGCGCTCGCGCACGGCGGCCAACGCGGCGATCGCGGTGTAGAGACCGGTCAGCACGTCGGTCACCGCGACGCCCACCTTCTGCGGGCCGCCGCCCGGCAGGTCGTCGCGCTCGCCCGTGATCGACATCAGCCCGCCCATCGCCTGGATCAGGAAGTCGTAGCCTGCGCGGCCGGCATAGGGTCCGGTCTGGCCGAAGCCGGTGATCGAGCAGTAGACCAGCCCCGGGTTGACCGCGCGCAGCGATTCGTAGTCGAGGCGATAGCGCGCGAGACCGCCGCGCTTGTAGTTCTCGACGAGAATGTCGGAGGTCGCGGCCAGCCGGCGCACGATCTCCTGCCCCTTCTCCGAGGCGAGGTCGAGGGTGAGCGATTTCTTGCCGCGGTTGGCGCAGTGGAAATAGGCGGCGTCCGGAATCTCGCGCCCGTCCCGGTCGACGATGAAGGGCGGACCCCACTGGCGGGTATCGTCGCCGGTGCCGCGACGCTCGATCTTGATCACCTCGGCGCCGAGATCGGCCATCGTCTGGGCGGCCCAGGGGCCGGCCAGGATACGGCTGAAGTCGAGGACCCGGAGCCCCGATAGAGGACCCGCCATGCCTACATGAAGGCCTGGATGCCGGTCTGCGCGCGGCCGAGGATCAGGGCATGGATGTCGTGCGTCCCCTCATAGGTGACGACGGTCTCCATGTTCATCAGGTGGCGCATGACGTGGTACTCGTCGACGATCCCGTTGCCGCCGTGCATGTCGCGCGCCTCGCGCACGATGTCGCGCGCCTTGCCGGTCGAGTTGCGCTTGAGCATCGAGATCGCCTCGGGCGAGCAGCTCCCGTCGTCCATCATGCGGCCGAGCTGGAGGCAGGCCTGCAGGCCGATGGCGATCTCGGTCTGCATGTCGGCGAGCTTCTTCTGGATGAGCTGGTTGGCGGCGAGCGGGCGGTCGAACTGGGTGCGCTCCAGCGTGTACTGACGCGCCGCGTGCCAGCAGAACTCGGCCGCGCCGAGCGCGCCCCAGGCGATGCCGTAGCGCGCGTTGTTGAGGCAGCCGAACGGCCCGCCGAGACCGCGCGCATGCGGCAGCCTGTTCTCCTCGGGCACGAACACGTCGTCCATCACGATCTCGCCGGTGATCGAGGCGCGGAGCGACAGCTTGCCGGTGAGCTTGGGCGTGGTCAGCCCCTCCATGCCGCGCTCCAGGATGAAGCCGCGGATCGTCCCCTCGTCGTCCTTGGCCCAGACCACCATCACGTCGGCCAGCGGCGCGTTGGAGATCCACATCTTGGAGCCCTTGAGCAGGTAGCCGCCGTCGACCGATCTCGCCCGCGTGGTCATGCCGCCGGGGTCGGAGCCGTGGTCGGGCTCGGTGAGCCCGAACGCGCCGACCCACTCGCCGGTGGCGAGCTTCGGCAGGTATTTCCGCCGCTGCTCCTCGGTGCCGTAGTTGTAGATCGGCCACATCACCAAGCTCGACTGGACCGAGAGGGTCGAGCGGTAGGACGAATCGACCGCCTCGATCTCGCGCGCGATCAGCCCGTAGCAGACATAGCTCGCCCCCGCGCAGCCGTAGCCGTGGAGGGTCGAGCCGAGGAAGCCGAGCTCGCCCAACTCGCCGATTATCTCGGGATGGAACTCCTCGTTGTTGTAGCCCTCGATGATCCTGGGCAGGAGCTTCTCCCGGGCGTATTGCCGGGCCGTGTCGCGCACCAGCCGCTCCTCGTCGTCGAGCTGGCTTTCGAGCAGGAGGGGGTCTTCCCAATTGAACCTGCCCCACTTGCGCGGCTTGTGCGCCCCGTCGGACTCGACCCTCGTGGCCATGCCTCGATCCCTCGTTCGTCTCGTGAAGTCGTTGCGTGGCCGGACTATAGGCCAGCGGCGCGCGCCTGTGTATGCGATTGGCCCGGCTATGTGAAGCCCGACCCGTGCGTCAGGTCTTCGCCCGGTTGTAGGCGTCGGCGAAGTCCCGCAACGCGGCGAAGAGTTCCGGGTCGTTGACGATCCGGGGCACCTTGTTCTGCCCGCCCAGCTTGCCGCGGCTCTTCATCCATGCGGCGAAGCCGCCCGGGGCGAGGATGCGCACCCGCGCGGCGTCCATGCCGTAACCGCCCGCGCGGTGGGCGGCATAGTCGTCGTTGAGGCGGCAGAGCGTCGCGTCGAGCCGTTCGGCGAAGCGCGCGTCCCGCTCGTCATCCGGCCCCTCCTCACCGCCGCGCGCGCCGAGCTCGACGATGTAGAGGTGCCCGCCGCGCGCGCCGGTTTTCTCCGGAAACACGCTTCCCGCGGCGAAATCGGCGACCGTCGCGCCGATCGCCCTTGCGGCCTCGGCCACGGCGCGCTCGACCTCGATGCCGATCACGTGCTCGCCGAAGGCGGACAGCATGTAGCTCGTCCGGCCGGTGACCAGTACGCGCGGGGGCGAGCGCTCGATTACGGTCACCGTGTCGCCGACCAGGTAGCGCCAGAGCCCGGCGCAAGTGGTCACCGCCAGGGCGTAGTTCACACCCGGCTCTACATCGCCGATCCAGCGGCAGTCCGGGTTCGGGCTGTCCAGCCGGTCGAGGGGGACGAACTCGTAAAAGATCCCGGTATCGAGCAGCAGCCGGAGCCCGTCGCCGTCTCCGCGGTCGGCGACGGCGAAGAACCCCTCGCTCGCCGGGTAGACCTCGCGTGTTTCCGCCCGGCTGCCTTCGAGCAGCGCGGCGAAGCGGTCGCGGTAGGGCGCCCACGCGACGCCGCCGTGCGACAGCAGTTCGAGCCCGGGCCAGATGTCGGCGATGCGCTTCCCTCCGGCGATCTCGGCCAAGCGCTCGAAGAAGATCAGCAGCCAGCTCGGCGTGCCCGCCACGGCGGTAATCTCGGTCTCCAGCGAGCGTTCGGCGAAGCGTTCGACCTTCGCCTCCCAGTCGGCGATGTCCTCCAGCTCGCGCGGCGGGAAATAGCGCAGCCTCGCCCAGCCCGGCATGGTCGCTGCCGCGATGCCGCTGAGGTCGCCGCTGAAGACGCCCGGCGCGCGGCGGACCAGCCCGGTCGAGCCGCCGAGCATGAAGACGCGCCCGGCGAGCAGCCGGCTGTCCGACCGGCCGGCGAGGTGGTGGACCAGCAGCTCGGCCCCCGCGCGCACGTTCGACCGGCGCATCTCGCGGCTCACGGGGATGAATTTCGTGGTGCCGGTCGACGTTCCCGACGACACGGCGAACCACGGGATGGGGCCGGGCCAGGTGCAGCCGTACAGGTGGGGGAAGGGCATGCGCCAGTAAGACTCCCAGAACGCGTCGTAATCCCTGAGCGGAACCCGCGAACGGTAGTCGTCGAGCGACCGGACGGCGGCGAACTCGTGGTCCCGCCCGAACCGCGTGCCGCGCGCGCGGCGGACCAGCGACGAAAGCACGCCGCGCTGGACCGCGGGCGGGTCCGTCCGCGCGAGATGCCCAAGCCGCCGTCGCGCGTAGAGCCGGAGAAGCCAGGTCGCGTCGTACATGGCCCGCCGCCCGGTCAGTTCTCCAGCGCCATCGCGTGCGGGAAGGTCCTGCGGACCTCCGGCAGCGTCAGCGGCACGCGGACGTACTCGCCCCTGCGCCACAGGTCCCACTGATCGAGCGCCGTCGACGAGTTGAACGTTCCGTCCTGCCCGCCCAGCAGGACGAACCAGTTCGCGTCCGGGTCGGACATGTCGGAGACGTGGCGCGCGTTGGAGCCGTAGGTCGCGGTGTGGCGCTCCGCGGTGGTGTTATGGGCGGTCTTCATCACGGTCTCCGAGCTGCCCCCGACCCCCGCTTCGGCGAAGCGGTAGCGCCCGCCGATCAACGGGATGCGGGACAGCGGATGGGCGAGGCTGAGGCGGTGCATGTCGCCCCAGCCGGCGAAGCGGTCCAGGCCCTCGGCCGCGACGCGCTGCCCGGCGGCGAGCGCGTCGCGCAGCGTGCCCTCGTCGGCGGCGGCGATGTCCTCTTCGAGCAGCGCCGTGCCCCGGCGCATCGAGGCGAACGACTTGCCGTGCTCCTCGCCGTAGAGGAGCGTGTAGAAGCGGGTCACGAATCCGGCGCGGAACCGCTCGAAGGCGACCGCGCCCGCCGAGTCGCGCCGATAGTGTCCGTCCCAGCCGCGCAGGCGGTCGATTGCCTCGGCGCCCCTTGCGTCGGCCGCCGCCGTCATCTCGAGCGCATCCAGCCTGGCGACGAACAGATCGCGCAGCGCAGCCGAGGACGCCATGTAGACGTCACGCTGCAGCGCCTTCAGGGCCTCGACGGGCACTTTCGCCTCGCCTTCCAGCAGCGCCGTCATGCGGCGCACCCGGTCGTCGGGCGAGAAGAAGAAGCTCACCGGCACGTCGGTCTCCGCCGGCCGGTTGTTGGCCGAGACCAGGAAACCCCGCTCCGGGTTGAGGCCGAAGGGCAGGTCCGCTCCGCTCCGCATGTCCCCCCAGGCGTCGTCGTGCGCTTCCCTGTCGACGATAATGTCGGCCGGCGCGCCGCTTCGCGCGGGCAACCGTACCGCCATCGTCTGGCCGATATTTCCGCCGGCGTCCGCGTAGAGCATGTTCTGCCCCGGCACGGCGAAGCGCTCGAACGCGGCGCGGAACCCGGCGAAGTCGCGCGCCCGGCTGACCGCCAGCATGGCGCCGATCTCGTCGCTCGCCCTGTGGCCGGTCCACTTCAGCGCGAGCGGCGGCAAGTCGAGATCCGCGAGCAGCGGCGTGTCGGTCACGATCGGCCCCCATCGCGTCTCGCGCACGGTCGTTTCGCTGTCGAACCACCAGCGCACGCCGATGCGCTCGCGCCGCTCCTCGATCTCCGAGTCCGGCAGGTCGCCGACATCGACGAGATCGCTGGAGGCGGCGCGCATGTTGGTGCCGCCCCAGGCGATATGCGGGTTGCGGCCGATGGCGAAGATGGGCAGCCCCGGCGCCATCAGCCCCACCGCGTGATAGCTGGGCGACTTGACGCCCGCGATCAGCCAGACATTGGGAATGAGGATGCCGAGATGGGGGTCGTTGGCCATCAGCGCGCCGCCCGTCGCGCTGCGGCGCCCCGCCACGGCGACGCTGTTGCTGCCCGATTTGGAGGTTCCGGCCAGCAATCGTTGCATGGCGGCGACTCGCGCGCCGCCGTCGAAGCTGGCAAACGACGTCCTGCCCCGCTTCACCATTCGCGCCCAGAGCTCGGGCCAGTCTTCCCGCGCGCGCAGCTTCAGCAGACCGGCCCACACCAGCCAGTTCACGTCCGTCCCGCCGAGGCGCCCGATGGCGAGCACGTCGGCGACCGTCCAGGGCTCGGGCTCGAGGCCAAGGACGCGGAAGTCGTGCGGCACCTCGGCGGCCGCGTCCTGGTAACGGTTGATCCCGTCGACGAAACGGCGGACCCAGGCGAGCGCCGCCTTGTCCATGTCGCGCTCGATCTCCGCGGCGGCGCGGGCATAGGAGAGGGTGCGCAAGCCCCGGTCGATATCGATGCCCAGCGGTCCGATCATCTCGGACAGCCGCCCGCGCGCCAGCTTCCGCGCCGTCGCCATCTGTCCCAGCCGCAGATGCGCGTGCACGAGGCCGAGCGCGAACGCGGCGTCGGCGTCGCTGTCGGCCTCGACGAAGGGAATCTGCCGTTCGTTCCAGTAGACCGTCACCCGCCCCTCCAGCGGCAGGCCGCGCGTGGGGAACGCCGCGAGGCGCTGGGCGACGTCCTTTCGCTCGGGCAGCGGCGCGAGCAACGCGCAGGCCGAGAGGACGAGTCCCGCCGCGGCGCTGGCGATCCCGGCGGCGGCGCGTGAACGGGCGGGCATACGGTCCTCCGGTCGGTCTTCCGGCACCATTATCTCATCGTTCGGGCCGCAGCATCCGGCGCAGCACGTCGGTCCTGAGATAGAAGTGCTGATAGAGGGCGCCGAGGATGTGCAGACCCACCAGGACGAGGATCGCCGCCTTGCCGGCGCCATGCAGCTCGGCCATCGCCTCGATGCCGCCGAACCAGGCGAGGCCGCCGGTCACCGGCATCCCGAGGATCAGGGCGTAAAGGGCGATATGAGTGGCCCGGGCGGCCATGCGCAGCGCCGGGTGCTCGTCCCGCGGCGGCGGCGGAGCGCCGCGGCGCACGCGCAGGACCACGCGCATCAGGGCGAGCGCGAAGACCGCGACGCCGAACGCGACGTGAAGGTCGGCGAGGAAGAGATCGGCCTCCGTCGCCGCGCCGACGCCCCGGGCGGCCGCGTAGGCGGCGACGATGGCGTCATGCAGGACGATCTGCAGCACCACCAGCACCGCGACGGTCCAGTGAAGCGCGATCTGCGCCGTGGAGTAGCCCAGCCTGGTTTCCGCCATAACAAGCCTCGAATTGTGGAACCGCGCCGCCCGCGCGTCGCACGGCCAATGTAGGGGCGCTTCTTTGCCCGCGTATTTCACGGTCGCCGGGGATTTGTAACAGTGCGTTACGGCAATCGGCCGAAGGCGGCATCGTCCACTCGGCCCGATTGTGCGGGCCAACCCGTTCGTCTACAAACGAATCCGGCCGCAATCCATGCCGGGAGCCCGCCATGCCGCACAGCCTGAGGACGTTTCTCGAATCGATCGACAACCGGATGCTGCATATCCGCGAGCCCGTCGATCCGGCGCGCCAGGTGGGCTATCTCTGCTCGGAGAGCAGCGGGCCGCTGATGTTCCACAACCTCACCGGCTATCCCGGCTGGCGGCTGACCGACATCCTGATCAAGGACCGCAACGGCCAGGCCGCGGCCTTCGGGCTCGACGATCCCAAGGGGGTCTGCCCCTATCTCGCCGAGCGCATGGCGACCCAGCGCGGCAGGTCGGTGATGGTGGCCGACGGGCCGGTCAAGGAGAACCGGATGCTGGGGAACGAGGTCGACCTCCACAAGCTGCCGATCCCGCAGCACTCGGTGGGCGACGGCGGGCGCTACCTGGGCTCGGGGCTGACCATCACCAAGGACCCCGAGACCGGCATCCGCAACGAATCCATCATCCGCATGATGCTGACCGAGGACCCGCAGAAGGCGACCTTCTGGATGGCGGCCAGGCACAACTACGCGCATTACCTCAAATACGTCGCCAAGGACGAGCCGATGCCGATGGCGTTCGCGATCGGCATGCACCCGGTCTACGAGATCATGTCCAACTGGTCCGGAAGGCACGAGGATTTCGACGAGCTCGAATACGGCGCCGGCATCCTCGGCGAGGACATCGAGATGGTGAAATGCGACACCATCGATCTCGAGGTCCCGGCCCATGCCGAGATCGTCATCGAGGGGCTGGTCCATCCGCACGACCGGATGCCCGAGGGGCCGTTCGGCGAGTTCACCACATTCGGATCGGGCGCCGAGGGGCCGGCGCCGGCCTACCAGATCACCGGCATCACCCACCGCGACGATCCGATTTTCCGCCACATGCAGGCGACCTGGTTCACCGACCACCAGCCGCTGATCACGCTGC
>JAPPHW010000112.1 GCA_028820945.1 Defluviicoccus sp. | reverse complement strand
TCCGCACCGGGATCGGGCTCGACGGCTATTCGATGGACACGATCGGCGAGCTCAGAACAGCCGCGCTGGTCTCCAAGCTCGCCTCCGGCCTGTCGGAGGACGCGGCGGCGCGCGACCTCGTCGCGGCTGCGACGGTCGACGGCGCCGCGGCGCTCGGGCGCGAGGACATAGGCCGGATCGCGCCCGGCTGCCGGGCCGACCTGGTCGCAGTGAATCTGGGCGCCGTCCACCTCGCCCCGGTCAGCGACCCGCTCAAGACGATGGTCTGGCACGCGGGCACCTCGGACATCGAAGCGGTGATCGTCGACGGCCGGCTCGTGGTTGAGGGCGGCCGTCACCTGTTGGTCGACGAGGACGCGATCGTCTCGCAAGGCGCGGCCGCGGTGCGCAAGGTGTGGGCAGAGGGGCTCGCGCGGGGGTATATCAGGGACGGCGAGATCGTCGGATAGACGGAACGGAAGGAAGCAGCGCAATGACCCTCGATACGGTCGCGATCCTGAGCCCGGGCGAGATGGGGGGCGGCGTGGGCGCGGCGCTCCGCCGGCAGGGCCGCGACGTTCTCACCTGCCTCGCCGGGCGCGGCGGGGAGACCAGGGCGCGGGCCGAGCGGCTGGGGTTCCGGCTGTGCGAAGACCTCGACACCATGGTGGCGGAGGCCGACATCGTGCTCTCGATCCTGCCGCCCGAGGCCGCGCGGGCCGTCGCGGAAGACGTGGCGGCGGCGATGAGGCGGACCGGCAAGGCGCCGCCCTACGCCGAGCTCAACGCCATCGCGCCGGACAGCTCGCGGACGATCGAGGGACTCTTCCGCGGCACCGGCGCAAACTACATCGACGGCGGGATCGTCGGCCTGCCGCCGGCCGAGGGCAGGACGCCGACCCGCATCTACGTCTCCGGGAACGGGGCGCCGGCGCTGGACGCGTTCGACGGCAAGGAGATGGCGATCCGCCAGTGCGGGCCCGAGATCGGCCGCGCCTCGTCGGTCAAGATGTGCTACGCCTCGGTCTCCAAGGGCACCAATGCACTCCACACCGCGGCGATGACGGCGGCCGATTCGCTCGGCGTCGGCGACATCCTGCGCGCCGAGATCGCGGATTCCGTACCCGCCGTCTACGAGCGCATGGAGGCCAATATCCCCCGCCTTCCGGCGGATTCCGGGCGCTGGGTCCGCGAGATGGAGGAGATCGCGAAGACCTACGCCTCGGCCGGCTTGCCGTCCGGCTTCCACCTCGCGGCGGCGGAGATCTTCCGCCTGCTCGACACGACCCCCTACGGCAGCGAGACCCGTGAAACGATGGACCGCACGCGCACGATGGAGCAGACGGTCGCCGCCTGCGGCGCGGCGCTGCGGAAGCGCGAAGCGGCGGAGTGAGCCCCGCGGTGGACGTCGCGATCCGAAGAAGCCCCCGCGCGCGGCGCATCCAGATCAGGGTCGCGCCGGTCGGCGGCGCGGTCGAGCTCGTGCTGCCGCCGGGCGCGACGCGGGCCGACGGGCTCGCGTTCCTCAAGGCGAAGGAAGACTGGATCGCGGAAAGGACCGCGAACGCGTTGAGCCGAGTGCCCTTCGCCGACGGCGCAGCGTTTCCCTTCCTTGGCGGCGCGCTGAAGATCCGCTGCACCGCCTCGTCCCATCCCGGCGCGCGGCGGGAGGGTTCGACGCTCCTGGTCGCCGGCCGTCCCGAAGACGCACCGCAAGCGGTCGAACGCTGGCTCCGCCGCGCCGCGCGGGCCGAGATCGAGCCCCTGGTCCACGAGAAAGCGGCCCGACTCGGAAAGCCGTACGGCCGCATAACGCTGCGCGACACCGTCTCCCGCTGGGGAAGCTGCTCGGGCAACGGCAATCTTGGCTTCTCGTGGCGCCTCGTCATGGCGCCTCCGGAAGTGCTGGACTACGTCGTCGCCCACGAGGTCGCTCATCTGGCGGAGCACAACCACGGCAAGCGGTTCTGGGCGCATGTCGGGCGGCTGTGCGAGAACGCGGAGCGCTCGCGCAAGTGGCTCAGGCGGCGCGGCGCGGCGCTGCACCGGTACGGGTAAGGCGGCCGGCAAGCACGCATCCCGCCGACCCGCCGCCCACGATGGTGAAGTCGTAATCCATCGCCCTGTCGACCCTTTCAGCCGTGCCCGCCGCGGACAGCACGCACCCGGCGGCGCAGTGCGGCGAGACCCCGGTCGCGAATTCCGAACGCTTCGAGACGCGCAATCGTATCGTCCAGGTAATCCGCGTTCGTGCCGCGCTCTCCGGCGCAGGTCGCGATCCGGCGGGCTTCCTCGACCGCGGAGACGCCGCGCGCGTAATAGGGCGTCGCGCGGTCGACCACCAGCGTATAGCCCCGCAGCCGGCCCTCCGCGGTTTCCAGCCGGACCGTCCGTAGCAGATAGATGTCTTCGGCCAGTTCCCGCCGGTCGAGATAGCGCGCGGCCGCGTCGCGCTGGGGCTCGGCGATCCGATAGGCGACGCCGCGGCAGGCGCCTCCCCGGTCGAGCCCGAGCACCAGCCCCGGCCGCTCGGGCGTTCCTCGATAAACGGTAGAATCGACGCAGAACTTCCGGCGATAGCCCCTCAGCAGCGCGCTCCGCGTCTCGACGAAGGAGAAGCCGGGATCCCACATCAGCGAGCCGTACGCGAAGAACCAGACATCGCCCGGCCGGTCGAAGACGATCTTCGGATTCATCTGGAGGCCAGCGCAAACCCGGTGACCGCGACCGCCATGCCGATCAGCGACACCGGACCCAGTATCTCGTCGAACATCAGATAGCCCATCGCGGCGGTAATCGCCGGGGTCAGGTAGAACATGCTCGCCACCCGCGAAGCCTCGCCCAGCCGGAGCAGGTAGAACAGCAGGTTGTAGGCCCCGATGGTGAGGACGAAAACCAGCCAGAACAGCGAAAACACGAACTCGCCCGTCCAGTCGATGACTCGCGTCTCCAACATCAGCACCAACCCGAGAGTGATCGCCGCGTTGACTCCCTGTTGCAGCGCGGTCCCGGACCGGAGGTCCATGTCTGCGCAGAAACGCTTCTGATAGACCGTCCCGATCGTGAGCGCGAGCACACTGGTCACACCGAGCGCCATGCCGAACAGCGTGCCCTCGGCGAGGTCGATCTTGCGCCAGACGACCATGACGACCCCGACGAAACCGAGCACGAAGCCGATCCACTGGATGGCCGTAACACGCTCGCCGAGCACGCGTCCGACGATCGTCGCGGTCAGGAGCGGCTGTAACCCGACGATGAGCGCGAGCGTGCCGATCGCCACCCCCTCGTCGACCGCGACGAAAACCGACCAGAGGTAGCCGCCGTGTACCAGCAGCCCAGCCACGACCACATGCCCGGCTTCCGTCGCGCTACCCGGCCATGGCGCCCGCACGGCCGCGGCGACGGCGACCAGAAACAGCGTCCCGAAAGCGAAGCGAAGCGCGAGGAAGGTGAGCGGCTCGACATAGGGCATGCCGTACTTGGTGAAGATGTTCCCGGTGCTCCATGTCACCGCGAAGATCAGCGGAGCGGCGGCGAGAAACAGCGCATGTGAGGACCGCGCGGGCGTCATGCGCCGGCTTTCCCGCGCCGGGTCACCAGAAACACGCCCAGTCCCGAGATGGCGAACCCGGCGAGCGCCGCCGGCCCGAAAGCCTCTCCGAAGCTGAGATAGCCGAGCACGACCGTCGTCGGCGGTGTCAGATAGAACAGGCTCGACACCCGGGCGGCCTCCCCGCGCCGCAGCAGGATGTAATAGAGGTTGGACGCGGCGACCGACAGGACGAGCACGAGCCATACCAGGACGAAGGCAAGCTCGACGCTCGGCGTCACCTCGTTGCTCTCGACCAGCAGGGCGAGGGTCCCCGTGGTGACGAACGCGGTGCCGTGCTGGATGATCATCCCGGTCCGGAGGTCCATCGCGGCGCAGTAGCGCTTCTGGTAGAGCGACGCGGCGGTGATCAGAACGGGCGTCAGCCCGGCAAGCGCATAGCCCAGCGCCGAGCCCGCGGAAACGCCCACCCGGTCGCCGAGCACGCAGGCGAGCCCGGCAAATCCGAGAAAGAAGCCGATCCACTGTGTGGCGCTTATCCGTTCGCCCAGCGCCCGGCCCACCAGCACCGCGGTGAGCAGGGGCTGCATCCCGGCCATCAGGGCGAGCGTTCCCTGGGCGATCCCCTCGCCCAGCGCGAGAAAAATGCACGAGAGATATGCGGAGTGGAGCAGGAATCCGGCGACGGCGATGTGACCCGCCTCGCGCCAGGTCGCCGGCCAGGCGGCGGCAAGGAAGGGAAGCGCGGCACCGACGGCGATCACGTTGAGCGCCGACCGTATCGCGAGCAGCGTCAGCGGTTCGGTGAACTCGATCCCGAGCCGCGTGACCGGAAACCCGGACGCCCAGCACAGCACGAACGCGCCGGGCGCGACGGTCACCCAGAAGGGTGCGGACTTTCCCGCGGCGGTCATCGACCGGATCGGTCGGACGAACTACCCATCGGAGCACAATAGCGCCCGCACGGCCATCGCTCGACCGACGCCGCGTCGGCGCCTATAAGTCCCGCTTCGGAGGGTCGCGGATGGCGAGGAGGGCCGTATACGGGACGGCGGCGCTTATCGGCCTCGCCGCGGTCGTCTACAGCGCGGCCTGGTGGGTCGCGGCCGACCGGTTCCGCGGAGAGCTGGACGGCTGGGCCGCCGACATGCGAGGCCGGGGCTGGTCCGTCTCGTACGACCTCGCGCGGATCGAAGGCTACCCGGCTTCGCTCACCGCGGTCGTCGAGGTGCCGTCCATCGGCGCGCCAGAGAAGGCGGGCGGCTGGCGCTGGCGGGGTCCGCGCATGACCGCGAAGGTCCAGCCGTGGAATTTCGGCCGGATCGCGCTCGACGGCGCGGGCGACCACCGGTTTCAGGCCGGGGGCGCCGACGAGGATCCCGTCCGAGTCGCCATGGGCAACGCGTTCGGCCTCGTCCTCCGCCTTGCCGACGCAGAAGCCACCAAGATCGTCCTGAGACTTGGGGACATCGCGATCGACGCGCCGGGCGGCACCCTGCCGCGCAGGGTCGAGGACGCGGAGGCAACGGTCCTCCTGCCCGACCGGCCGGGCCGCGCGGACGCGGGACGGGGTCCGGAACCGGCGGGTCCGACGGTGACGCTCGGTCTCAGGGACGTCGATTTCGGCGAGGCCGCATCCGGCGGGCGCCTCCGCGCGATCGACGAGGCGTCGCTGACCGCCAAGCTGATCGGGCCGCTTCCGCGCGGCGCGACGGCAACGTCGCTCGCGGTCTGGCGCGACGGCGGCGGCACGCTGGAGATCGGCGAGGTGTCCCTGCGCTCGGGGAAGACGAAGGGGAAAGGGTCGGGTACGGTCGCGCTCGATCGGAATCTGCAGCCGCTCGCGGCACTTTCCATTCGCGTCGAAGGATATGCCGACCTGGTTCGCTCGCTGGTCGCTCACGGGTGGTTGACGGGGCGCGATGCCGGAGCGATCCGGTTGGGCCTCGATTTGTTCGCTCGCGCAAGCACGGGCCAGCCGGGCACGGTCGCTCTGCCGATCACGGTTCAGAACCGCCGCCTCTTTCTCGGCCCGATCTCGGCGATGCGACTGCCGCCGATCGAATGGGGAAAATAGAGCTCAGCCCTCTTCGCTCGGCTGCGGCGGAATGTGTTGCTGGGCAGCGACGACACCGCGGCGGATGTCGCGGGTTCTCGTGAACAGCGACTCCAGAGCCTCTCCGTCCCCGACCCGCACCGCGCGCTGAAGCGCGGTCAGGTCCTCGGTAAAGCGGCCCAGCATCTCCAGCACCGCGTCGCGGTTGTTGAGGAAGACGTCGCGCCACATCACCGGGTCCGAGCCCGCTATCCGCGTGAAGTCGCGGAAACCGGCGGCGGAGTACTTGATCACCTCGGACTTCAGATGGTCTTCCAGGTCGGTCGCCGTACCCACGATCGTGTAGGCGATCAGATGCGGGATATGCGAGGTGATCGCCAGCACGTGATCGTGGTGCGCCGCATCCATCCGGGCGACCATGCTGCCCGCCCGGCGCCACAGCTCGGCAACCCGTTCGATCACCGTCTCGTCGGTCCCCGGCGGCGGCGTGATCAGGAACCAGCGCCCCTCGAAAAGCGTATCGAAACCCGCCTCCGGGCCGGTGTTCTCGGTCCCGGCGATGGGGTGGCCGGGGACAAAATGGACACCGTCGGGCAAGTGCGGCATCACGGCATCCAGCACCGCGCGCTTTACCGAGCCGACATCGGAAACGATGGCACCCGGAGACAGGCTCGGCGAGATCGCGCGCGCGATCTCGCCGTAGGTGCCGATCGGCGTGCAGACGATTACCAGATCGGCGCCCGCGGCGGCCTCGGCCGGATCGTGCGTGGTGGAATCGACGATCCGGAGCCGGGAGGCGGCCTCCAGGGTCTCGGTGCGCCGCGCGCAGGCGACGACATGGTTCGCCAACCCGTCGCGCTTGATCACCCGGGCCAGCGAGGAGCCGATCAGCCCGATTCCGATCAGGGCGATCCGTTCGAACAGGACTTCGTTGGACATCGGTCAGACCGAAAACGCCTCGATCGCCTCTACGAGGGTACGCATCTCTTGTTCCAGCCCGACAGTGATCCGCAGGTGGTTGGGAAGGCGGTTGCCGGCGACCGCGCGCGGTATCAGCCCGTACCGCGCCAGATGGGCAAGCGCCGCTTCGGCGTTTCGCCCCTCCTTCTCCGGAAACTCGACAAGGACGAAATTGCCGGCGCTCGGCGTGACCGGAAATCCGGCCGCGGAGATCCGCTCGGAGATCCACGGCAACCAGGCCGCATTGTGATCGCGGGACCGGGCGAGAAAATCGGTGTCCTCGACCGCGGCGATCCCCGCGGCTTGCGCCGGAGAATTGATGTTGAAGGGGGAACGGATGCGATGGAGCACGTCCGCGATCGGCTCGGGACAGTAGGCCCAGCCGAGCCGGACGCCGCCGAGCCCGTAGATCTTGGAGAAGGTCCGCGTCATTACCGTGTTCCGGCCGCGGTCGACCAGCGATTCTCCGGCGACGTAGTCGTTGCGGGTCACGTATTCGGCGTAAGCCGAGTCGATCACCAGGACCACGTCGTCCGGCAGGCCCGCGCGCAAGCGCTCGAGACCGTCCTCCGGGACATAGGTGCCGGTCGGATTGTTCGGGTTGGCGATGAAGACGATCCGGGTCCTGGCCGTCACCGCGTCCAGCAGGGCATCGACATCGGCGGTGAGATCGGTCTCCGGCACCTCGACCATCTCGGCTCCCACGCTCAGCCCGGCGAGCCGGTACATAACGAATGCGTGGGCATGGGTGAGCACCTGATCGCCCGGTCCGGCATAGCCGCGCACCAAAAGGGTGATCAGCTCGTCCGACCCGGCGCCGCAGACGATGCGCGCTGGGTCGAGCCCGTGCGCCCGCCCGATCGCCTCGCGAAGCGCCACCGCCCCGCCGTCGGGATATCGATGGATGTCGGCCGCCGTCTCGGCCAAGGCGCGCATGGCGGCCGGGCTCGGCCCCAGCGCCCCTTCGTTCGACGACAGCTTGATTACGCGCGCCCTGCCGGGGATCGAGGAATCTCCAGGCACGTAGGGAGCGATTTCCAGTATGCCGGGTCGGGGAGTGGGCTCGCTCATTGCTCGCTCCCGCTTTGTCGGACGTCGATGTCCTTGCGGGCGAAAGGTTCCGCGTAGGCACCCAAAACCTGGACGATCGCCGGCTCCTCGCCGCCGATCTCTTCCGCGATGGCCGCGATCCGGTCGTCCTCGCGGTCGAAGAAACCGTCGACCTCGAGGAGGAAAAAGGTGAAACCGCGGCTCACATCGTCGCCATGCGTCAACGTCGTTTTCGGTTCCAGCCCGTTTGCCTGGAAGGCGCCGAGAACGCGGCTGCGGCTGGTCTCCGTATCGACGATGACGACGACGACGCTTCGGTCGCGCGCGGAAGGCTGGGGGGCCTGCATCGCGATCACCAGGGAATCCGGAGACGAGTCGAAAAGCCGTTGCGTCGGCACGAACGGCAGGCGCGCGACGATGTGAGGGCCGTCGCCGCCCTCCTGCTCCGCTCCGTATCGCGCCAGACGCGGCCACCAGGGCGCGTCCTCGCCTTCCGCCGGGAACGGCAGGATACCCGCCGATGCATTGCCGTGGGTCACCTCGTTGAACACGCCCGCGACCGTCCGATGTACGGAAACCGGCGCGGCAGCGCCGAAATGGATTTCCGCGACTTCCTGGCAGGCCTGCGATTCCTCGGTGGCGTATACGGCGACGACGAATTTCTCCTGAAGGCCCAGGCTCGCCGAAATGATCTGCCGCCAGATCAGCATCAGCGGACCGAGCGGAAACTCGCCTTCGTGCCGGTCCAACAGCCGGCGCAATATGTCGGCCTCCCGCCCGGGGCGGTAAGTCGGCGCGCTGGACTTCGCCTTGGCCTCGTCCACCGAACGTACCAGCACCGCACGCTCCATCAGCAGATCGTGCAGCCGATCGTCGATCGAATCGATGCGCTTTCGGACTTCCGCAAGCGACTTCCCGGAACGATCCATCACAGCTCCGTTGCTACCAGGCGCGCCCGCGCCGACACCCGGCATTCGCCGAACGGTCTTGTCTATGGGCGGTTGCGACTTATAACCACCCCCCGCATCGGTTACAATCGGCGGCGCCATCGAGCGACGATGCGCGGGGATCGTATTGCGGCGATAGCCGGAATTTCAGGAAACTCGAACCCGGCCGAATGTCATGAAGCCCGTAACGCTCAATCGCCGGACGTCGCTTATGCAGGCGGATATTCCGGGCAATCACGTGCGTCTCGCGACGGACGAGCCGCTGCGCCTCGATTGCGGCGTTGAGCTCGGGCCGGTCACCGTCGCCTATCGCACATACGGCACGCTGAACGCCGAACGCTCCAACGCGATCCTCGTTTGCCACGCGCTGACCGGCGATCAGTTCGTCGCCGAGACCCACCCCGTCACGGGCAAGCCCGGCTGGTGGGATCTTCTCGTCGGGCCGGGAAAGGTTCTCGACACCGAACGCTATTTCATCGTTTGCTCCAACGTGTTGGGCGGTTGCATGGGCACCACCGGGCCCACGTCTCCCGACCCGGCGACCGGAGAGCCCTACGGGCTGGAATTCCCGGTGATCACCATCAGCGACATGGTCAACCTCCAGGCGCTTCTGCTCGACTGTCTCGGCATCGAACAGCTGTTCTGCGTCATCGGCGGCTCGATGGGCGGGATGCAGGTGCTCGAATGGGCGGTACGCTATCCCGAACGGGTGTTCGCCGCGGTCCCGATCGCGGCCGCGGCGCGCCATTCCTCGCAGAACATCGCGTTCAACGAAGTCGGCCGCCAGGCGATCATGGCGGACCCCGACTGGTGTCACGGCGATTACCTGCGCCAGGGCAGCGTGCCGACGCGCGGGCTCGCCGTGGCGCGCATGGCGGCGCATATCACCTATCTCTCCGATTCGGCGTTGCACCGGAAGTTCGGCCGCCGGCTGCAGGGCCGCGACGCGCTGAGCTTCGGCTTCGACGCGGATTTCCAGGTCGAGAGCTATCTGCGCCACCAGGGCAGCAGCTTCGTCGAGCGCTTCGACGCGAATTCCTACCTCTACATCACCCGCGCGATGGACTATTTCGATATCGCCTCGGAACATGACGGCGCGCTCGCCAACGCGTTCGCGGGCACGGCGGTGAGGTTTTGCCTGTTCTCCTTCACCAGCGACTGGCTGTTCCCGACGAACGAGAGCCGCGAGGTGGTGAGGGCGCTTAACGCGGTCGCCGCTAATGTCAGCTTCGTGGAGGTGAACACCGACAAGGGGCACGACGCCTTCCTGCTCGACGAGCCCGAGTTCGCGACCACGCTCAGGGGCTTTCTGGACGGCGCGGGGAAACACCGCGGCCTCACGGGGCCATGAACGAAGAGGCGGCGCCGGCAATCCGCCGCGACCTCCAGGTCATCGCTGACATGATCGATCCGGGCTCTCGGGTGCTCGATATCGGCTGCGGGGACGGCGCGCTTCTGTACCATCTGGTCAACTTCAAAAAGGTGGACGCACGTGGCATCGAACTGAGCCAGGACGGCGTGAATTCCTGCGTGAGCCGCGGCCTGTCGGTGATCCAGGGGGACGCCGACAAGGATCTCGCCGATTATCCGCCGGCCGCGTTCGATTACGCGGTGCTGAGCCAGACCCTCCAGGCAACGCGTGCTCCCCGCGATCTTCTTGCCCAGCTCCTGCGCATCGCCACGCGGGTCGTCGTTTCGTTCACCAATTTCGGGCAGCTGGGGATTCGCTGGCGGCTGGCATGGGAAGGGCGGATGCCTGTGATCGGCGGGGCCGCCGAGCGCTGGTACGACACCGAGAATATCCACCTCTGCACCATCCGGGACTTCCAGGAGCTGTGCCACGACCTCGATGTCGTGGTGGAGCGCGCGGTTTCGCTCGACCTCAGCGGTCGCGCGAGGGCGATCGCCAGGTTCGGCCCGTTCGCCAATCTAAGGAGCCGGCAAGGAATTTTCCTGCTGAGGCGCGAGCACGCGCCTGCGGCCTGACGCGGCAACCGGCGTCGCGGCGTAGATCAGCTTGGTCGCCTCCACGATGAGCACGCCCCCCAGGCGGGGAAACCAGCGGCCCCCGATGCGCTCCCACGCCGGCGCCGCGGCGTGGAGGACCCGCCGGCGGCTCGGCGGCACGAACAGGCCGTAACGCGCGGCGACGGGGTTGAACATCGCGTCCCGGAGGAGGCTCGACAGCTGCGACTGCGAGTAGGGGTGCCCGTGCCCGAACGGCGTACGGTCGAGCCTGGCCCATATCCCGGTCCGGTTGGGGACGACCGCGATCATCCTCCCGCCGTCCGCCATGACCCGCCAGACCTCGCGCAGCATGGGTCTGAGCTGTTCCGCCGATTCCAGCGCATGAACGAGGATCACCCTGTCCATCGAGAGATCGGGCAGCGGCAATTCGGCCTCGTCGGCGAGCGCCGCCAGGTTGGACCCCTCCCCCGGCCACCGTATCACCCCCTGGCGCGCCGGCATCACGGCGAGCACTCTTTCCGCCTCGCTGCGGAACTGGCCGAGATAAGGCGTGGGATAGCCGATCCCAAGCACGTTCATGCCGGTCACGTCTTCCCAATAGGCGCGGACGTGGTCGCGGATCGTGCGGTGCGCGGTGCCGCCCATCCGGGACCGGTAGAAGTTCCGCAACTCGACCACGTCCGACCACATCGCCTCAGCCTAACACGGTTGGAACGATGCGCTCCTTCTTGCTAGTTTGCGCCCGCCCTACGGTCACGATTGCGGGAGAAAACGCGGCGATGTCGACGTTGGAAATCCATCAGATCCCGACCCGGGTGGACAACTATGTCTACCTGGTCCGCGAATCCTCAAGCGGCCAGGCCGCGGTCGTCGATCCGTCGGACGCGCAGCCGGTGTTCGACGCGCTGGACACGCTCGGCTGGAACCTCACCCATGTCCTGGCGACGCACCACCACAACGACCATATCGGCGGCGTGCCGGAGATCAAGGAACGCACCGGCTGCACCGTCGTCGGCCCGCGCGCGGACCGCGACCGGATCCCGGACATCGACGTCGAGGTGGGCGACGGCGACACCTACATGCTCTACGAGGCGGAGGCAGCGGTGTTCGACGTGCCGGGGCACACGCGGGGGCACATCGCCTACTGGTTCCCGGAGTCGAAGGCGCTGTTCTGCGGCGACACCCTGTTCGCGCTCGGTTGCGGGCGGGTGTTCGAGGGCACCCACGAGCAGATGTGGAACTCGATCTCCAAGTTCAAGCCGCTGCCCGACGAGACGATGGTCTATTGCGCGCACGAATACACCCAGTCCAACGCGCGCTTCGCGGTGACCGTCGAGCCGGACAACGCGGACCTCGCCGCCTACGCCGCGGATATCGACCGCAAGCGGGCGGCCGGGCAGCGCACGGTGCCGTCCGAGCTCGGCCTTGAGAGGCGGACCAACCCGTTCCTCCGCGCCGACGTGCCCGCCTTCGCCCAGGCGCTCGGCATGGAAGGCAGGACGCCGGTCGAGATCTTCGCCGAGGTCCGCACCCGCAAGGACAATTTCTGACCGGGTGGCGGTTTACGTCACCCCCGCCCGGCGGCGATCGCGTCGAGGATCCTTCCGGGCGTGAACGGCATCGCGGTGACGCTGGCGCCGAAGGGCGAGAGCGCGTCGTTGATCGCGTTCATGGTCACCGCCGGCGCGCCGCAGGTGCCGGCCTCGCCCGCCCCCTTGGCGCCGAGCTCGGACGAGCCCGTCATCGAGACCACGTGGGCGCATTCGATGTCGCAGAGCTCGTTCGACTGCGGCACCAGATAGTCCGCCATGGTGCCGT
>JAPPHW010000097.1 GCA_028820945.1 Defluviicoccus sp. | reverse complement strand
TTCGTCGCCATGATCGTCATGAAGAGCACGTTCGCATCGAGCGGCATGTCGGCGATCCGGGCCACCGCGTCGCCCACGTGATCGACGTCGAAGACCGGTTCCGCCACCACCCGTCCGTCCGGCTGCGGTATGCCCGCCTTCATCCTTTCCGTCATCGGCGTCTCCGCATTGCCGATATCGATCTGACTGCAGGCGATGTCGTGCGCGCGCCCATCGAGGGCGAGACTCCTGGTGAGCCCGGTGATCGCATGCTTCGTCGCGGTGTAGGCGACCGTGTTCGGCCTCGGCGCATGGGCCGCGATCGAGCCGTTATTGACGATCCGCCCGCCTTTCGGTGTCTGGCGCTTCATCATCCGGATGGCTTCCCGCGCGCAGAGGAAGGCAGCGGTGAGGTTCACGTCGACCGCCCGTTGCCAGTCGGCGAGCGAAAGATCCTCCGTCGGCGTGGCGGGCGGGCTCATGCCGGCGTTGTTGAAGAGGAGGTCGAGCCGCCCGAACGCCTCCTCCGTTTGCGCGAAGAGCGCGCGGATCCGGTCCGGTTCCGCGAGATCGCAGGTCACCGCCAGCATCGGCGGGCCGTCCGGTCCGGCCATCGCGGCGGTTTCCTCGAGCAGCGCCTTGCGGCGGCCCGCGAGGACGACCGCGTGACCGGTCCGGTGTAGCGCCAGCGCCGCCGCGCGTCCGACTCCCGTTCCGGCGCCGGTGACCAGCGCGACCCTGTGGGGCGGGGGCATGGTTCGGTTCCTCTTCGATTCTCGCGGCCGGGTTCCTGTCTAGCTATCGCACGGGCCGCGGGCAATGCGCGCCGCCGGTGGACAGAGCGGGGGCGCGCGACCAAAGTGCGCCGAAACCGGCCACCCGGGAGAAACCCGACGATGCCCCAGAACATCCGCAAATCCGTCATGGCGATGGTCGCCGAGGCCGATGCCCAGGTCCGCAAGGTCGAGGTCGACGAGGCGCTCGGGATGCACGGGCGCGGGGACGTCGTGTTCGTCGACCTCCGCGATATCCGGGAGCTCGCCAAGACCGGCCGGATCGCGGGCGCGCGCCACGTTCCGCGCGGCATGCTCGAATTCTGGATCGATCCCGAGAGCCCCTATCACAAGCCCTTCTTCGCCGAGGACACAACCTTCGTGTTCTACTGCGCGGGCGCCTGGCGGTCGGCGTTGGCCGCGAAGACCGCCGATGACATGGGGCTCCGGCAGGTGGCGCATCTGGGCGGCGGAATCCAGGCCTGGATCGACGCGGGCGGGCCGATCGACCCGCCGAAGAGCTGAGCGGGACCGGGGGCACGAGCATGGAATTCGGCATCTTTTCCAACGGCATCCGGCCGCACACCAGCGCCGCCCGGACCTACGAGGAAGACATCCACGAGATCGTCCTCGCGGACAGGCTCGGTTTCCGCGACGCCTATATCAGCGAGCACCATGGCGAGCGGCCCTACATCGACCGCATCGACACCATCCCCGCGCCCGACCTGATGATGTGCAAGGCCGCCGGGCTCACCAGCCGGATCCGCTTCGGCGCGGCGGTCAAGCTGATCCATCTGCATCACCCGGTGGACGTCGCCATCCAATCCGCCGTGACGGACCATCTGACCGGCGGGCGCTACATTTTCGGCTTCGGTTCCGGCTTTCCGCTGCCGCTCTTCTCGGAGGAGCGCGGGCTGAGCTTCGAGGACCGCCACGACCGCCTCAACGAAGCGCTCGACTTCGTCCTGAAATGCTGGGCGAGCGACGAGCCGTTCGACTGGGACGGCGAGCACTGGCGGGGCAAGGGTGTCGTCGCGCTGCCCAAGCCCTTCGCAGGACGGCAGATGCCGATGGCGACGGCGACCGACTCCGAGCCGATGATCCGCATCGCGGGCGAGCGCGGCTACACGCTGATCTCCGCCTTTCTCGAGTCGGCCGGCCGGCTCAAGCCCAAGGCCGACCTCTACGCGGCGGCGGCGCACGCGGCCGGCGTAAAGGACCCGCGCCGCAACATCACCGCGTCACGGATCGTCTATATCGCCGATAGCGAAAAACAGGCGATCGAGGACTTACGTCCGGCGGTGACCCACGAGATCGGCTTCCAGGCGGAGCGCGGCTTCCTCAAGATGCTGGAAAAGTTCTACGACCTCCGCGTTCCCAACGACGAGCGCGGCATCGAGGCGCTCGTCGAAGCGGAGTTCTACCTGCTCGGCGAACCCGACTCGGTGGCGGAGAAGATCAGGCGGTTCCACGACGAGTCCGGCGGCTTCGGCACGTTCCTGATCGTGACCGGAAAGGACTGGGCGACGCGCGCGCACCGCGAACGCTCGATGCGGCTGTTCATGGAGCACGTGGTCCCGCAGTTGCGCGATGTCGTCCCGGCGGAGACGGTGGCGGCCTGAGGGCGGACCGCTGGAGGAGGAGGATTGGCACCCAAGCCGATCGGCGAACGCATACCGCGAAAGGAGGACCGCCGGCTGCTCACCGGCCGTGGGCGGTTCAGCGACGATTTCAACGCGCCCGGCCAGGCATACGCCGCATTTCTGCGCTCGCCGCACGCGCATGCCCGGATACTTCGAATCGACACGTCCGACGCCGCCTCGACTCCCGGCGTGCTGGCCGTTCTGACCGGGCACGACTACACGGCGGACGGGCTTACGGGTCTTCTCCAGTACCATACCCCCGCCGATCATCTGGACCCCTCCAAACCCGGGCTTACGGACGAGCATCTGTCGCCGCTGCCCGAGCCGCTGCCGATCGCGACCGACCGGGTCCGTCACGTCGGCGAGATCGTCGCCCTCGCGGTCGCGGAAACGCGGGAGGCCGCGCACGACGCGCTGGAGCGCATAGAGGTCGCGTACGAGCCCCTCCCGGCGGCGATCGACGCGCGGGCGGCGGCGGAACCCGACGCGCCAAAGGTCTGGGACCGGGACAATGTCTGCCTCCGCGCCGAAGCCGGAGACGCCGAGGCTGTCGAAGCAGCGTTCGCCGCGGCAGACCGGATCGTTCGGGTTGCGCTCCACAATCACCGCATTTACGGCTGCCCGATGGAGCCCAAATCCGCGCTCGGCGAGTTCGACCGGGAGTCGGGGCGCTTCACGCTGCACGCGCCGAGCCAGGGCGTCCACCGGTTCAAGCACGCCACCGCGACAGCCCTCGCCGTGGAGCCGGACAGCGTCAGGATCGTCACCGGCGATGTCGGCGGCGGGTTCGGCGTCCGCTCGCCCTGCGGCAACGAATACCCGCTCCTGCTGTGGGCGGCCCGGCGGTGCGCCCGCCCGGTCAAGTGGCACGGAAGCCGGAGCGATACGTTCCTCTCCGACTACCACGCGCGCGACATCCACACCGAGGGCGCGCTCGCGTTCGACGCCGAGGGCCGCATAACGGCGGCGCGGATCGAATATCTCGGCAATCTCGGCGCGTACCCGATCTCGTTTGCGGTCCTTTCCAACCTGCTGAAGATGGCCGGGCCGCCCTATGACATACCGGCGATGCACGTCGCGGTGCGGGGCGTGCTCGCCAACACGATCCCGGTCTCGGTCTATCGCGGCGCCGGTCGTCCCGAGGTGACCCAGGTCATCGAACGCATGATCGATCTCGCCGCCGACGACACGGGTATCGACCGGGCGGAGCTCCGGCGGCGCAATCTGATCGCAGGCGACGCGATTCCGTACACGTCGGGGCTGGGCCTGACCTACGATTCCGGCGCGTTCCGGGAGAATTTCGACACGGTGCTGCGGGAAATCGACTGGGACGACTTCCCCGCCCGCCGCGCCGCCGCCCGGGACCGCGGCAGGCGGGCCGGGATCGGCGTCGTCACCTATCTCGAATCGCCCGGCGCCGCGCCCTATGAGCGGACCGACGTCGCCGTGCGTCCCGACGGCAGGGTCGAGGCGGTCATCGGCACCCAGGCTTCGGGCCAGGGGCACGAGACCAGCTTCGCCCAGGTCGTCGCCGGGATGCTGGAAATCCCCTTCGACCGGGTCGAGATCGTCTACGGCGACACCGACAAGGCGGTGGCGGGCTCGGGGTCCCATGCCGACCGGTCGATGCGGCTGGGCGGCACGATCCTCCATCGCGCCGCGCGGCGGATCGTCGAACGGGGGCGCGAGGAGGCCGCCCGGCTACTGGAGGCGGCGGCCGCCGACATCGGTTACACCGAGGGCCGCTTCACCGTGCTCGGCACCGACCGCTCGATCGGATTGTTCGAAGTCGCCGCCGAGATGCCGCTGGCGGCGACCGAAGAGATTTCCACCCGGCTCCACGCGCACCCGAACGGGGCGGCGGCCTGCGAGGTCGAGATCGATCCCGAGACCGGGGAGCTCGCTGTCGTCCGCTACGCGGCGGTCGACGATGTCGGCCGCGCCATCAATCCGATGATCGTCGAGGGGCAGATCCATGGCGGGATCGCCCAGGGAATCGGTCAGGCGATCGTGGAACGGACCGTTTACGACCCGGAATCGGGGCAGCTGCTCTCCGGCTCGTTCATGGATTACTGCCTGCCGCGCGCCGACGACCTGCCTTCGTTCGGAGGCCGGCTCAACGATATTCCCACCGAGGGCAACCCGCTCGGCATCAAGGGCGCGGGCGAGGCCGGGACCACGCCCGCGACGGCGGCCGTGGTGAGCGCGGCGACCGACGCGCTGCGCGAGTACGGCGTGACGCATCTCGAGATGCCGCTCACGCCGGAGCGTATCTGGCGCACGATCCGGGGCACGGGCTGAGGCCCGATCCCCGCCTCACCCCTCGATCTTGAACAGCCGCATCGCGTTGGTGCGGCCGATCTTGATCCGGTCGGCCTCCGAGATCGTCACGTCGTCGAACCACTCGGCCGCGCAGTCGACGTTCTCGAACGGCCAGTCGACCGAGAACATGATCCGGTCCGACCCCACCTCCAGCATCGTGTCCATCAGGCTCTGCGTGCGGAAATTGCCCGAGGTCGTGATGTGGAAGTTCTCCTGCAGATACTCGCCCAGCTTGCGCCTGGCCGGATAGGCGGGCGGCGCCTCGGTCCAGCTGTTGCGGTTGTCGCAGCGCCAGATGCTGAAAGGCAGGCCCTCGCCCATGTGGCCGAGCACGATCTGGATTCCCGGGTGCTCGTCGAACAGGCCCGACGCCATCAGCCGCAACGAATGCACGGCGGTCTCCTGCCCGAACGCCCAGGTCGGGCCGAGCAGCCAGGGGTGGCCTTCGTAGATCTGCGCCATGCTGGGCAGCGGGTTGCGCGGATGCAGATAGAACGGCGCGTCGAGCGCGGCCACCGTGCTCCAGAACGGCCGGTATTGCGGAAGATCGTAATAGACCGCCGTGTCGGGCTCGTCGACCTGGGAAAAGCCGTTCACGTTCGCGCCCACGAAGCCGAGCTCCTTCACGCAGCGTTCCAGCTCCCGCGCCGCCGCGTCGGGGTCCTGCATCGGAAGCGCGGCGAAGCCGAGGAACCGGTCGGGGCGCTTGGCGATCTCCTCGGCGAGGAAGTCGTTTGCCTTGGTGGCAATCGCGATGGCCTCGGCCCGGTCGTGGATTCCCTGCACCGCGGGCGCGTTGAGCGACAGGATCATGATCTCGATCCCGTGCGCGTCCATCTCGCGGATCCGCCGGTCGTGGAGGTCGAGCAGCCGGCCGCTCAACTCCTCCCATGTGTTCTGCGGGAGGTAGCCCGCGGAATCGCTCAAAGTGTCCTGTATCGCGAAATGCTCTTCGAGCGCGATCTTGCCGTCCATCGAATTTCCCTTCGTCCGAATGCCGCCACCCGGCGAATATGCACGAATTGCCGGGGCACCGGAACGCCGGGCGCTTGACCTGAGCCCGCGCGGGGCGGATCGTTTCTCCCGCCCTGCGAGGAGACGCTGGATGGCATTGGCGGCACGGCGGACGGTCGGGGACAAGGTCCCCACCCGCGAGGAGGTCAAATCCCGCGCCGAGGCGATGTTGCCCCTGGTGCGCGAGAAGGCGCTGAAGGCCGAACGCGAGCGCAAGGTCGCCGACGAGGTGATCGAAGCCTTCAGGGGCGCCGAAATCCACCGCGCCCTGCAGCCCCGCCGCTACGGCGGCTGGGAGCGCGGCTACGAGACGGCGATCGACGTGAGCGCCACCCTCTCGCAGGGCTGCGCCTCGACCGCCTGGGTCTGCGGTCTCTACACGATCCACAACTGGTTGCTGACCCTGTTCCCCGAAGCCGCGCAGGACGAGATCTGGAGCGGGAACCCGGGCGTCTCGATCTCGGGGTCCTACGCCCCGGCCGGGACCGCCGTGGCGGTCGAGGGCGGCTACCGCCTGTCCGGACGTTTCAAATTCTCGAGCGGCTGTCCGCATGCGGACTGGAACCTGTGCAGCGCGATGCTGCCGACCGGCGACGACGAGACGAGGGTCCCCGCCTTCACCCTGGTTCCGCGCGCCGATTACGCCATCGACTGGGACAGCTGGGACAATGTTGGGCTGTCGGCGACCGGGTCCTACGACGTGCTGGTCGAGGATGCGTTCCTGCCCGCGCACCGCGTCCTGCCTTTCGCCGAGGCGACGACCGGGATCGCGCCCGGCCTTCCGGCTCACGACAACCCGATGTACCGCATTCCGATGCTGGCCTGCGTTCCCTACACCCTCGCGATTCCGCCCGTCGGCGCAGCGCGCGGCGCGCTCGACGCGTTCGTCGAGGAGAACCGCAGCCGCGAGACCCGCGGCGCGGTGGTCTCCGGCGGCAGGCAGGTATCCGATTACCAGACCGTCCAGAAGCGCGTCGGCGAGGCCGAGGCGCTGATCGATTCCTGCCTCGTCGTCGCCTATCGCGACATCGCCGAGACTCAGCAAGAGGTCGCGGCCGACGGCACGGTGTCGATCGAAACCCGAATGCGCAACCGGCGCAGCCAATCGTTCATCACCCACCAGGCGGTGACCGCCATCGACCTGATCCTCGCCGCCGTCGGCGGACGGTCGATGCATGCGAGCCACCCCATTCAGCGCGCCTGGCGGGACATCCACAGCGCGGCGGCTCATATCAGCCTCAATCACGACGCGGTCATGTCGATGATCGGTCAGTACCGTTTCGGCCTGGAACCGCACGGCCAGTATTGACGCGGCGGCCTTCCGCGCGGACAAACCCGCGACGGAGGGCCCATGAACTCGGAAAACGGTTACCCGCATCTCCTGCGGCCGCTCGATGTCGGCCGTACCCGGCTCGCCAACCGGGTCGTGATGGGGTCGATGCACACGCGGCTCGAGCTCCGCGACAACGCCATCGCGCGCGAAGCCGCCTATTACGCGGCGCGGGCGCGGGGCGGCACCGGGCTGATCGTCACCGGGGGTTACGCGCCCAACCCCTATGGCCGGATGGATGAGGAAACTCCCGTCCTCGACAGGCTCGACAAGGCGCGGGCGCTCAGGCCGATCGCGGACGCGGTCCACGAACACGACACCAGAATCTGCCTGCAGATCCTCCATGCCGGACGCTACGCGCAGCTCGCCGAGACCGTCGCCCCGTCGCCGATCCCGACCCGGATCAACAAGGTCCAGCCCCGCGCTCTGAGCGCGGCCGAGGTCGAGGAGACCGTCGAGGATTTCGTCCGCAGCGCGGAACTCGCCCGCGAAGCCGGGTTCGACGGGGTCGAGGTGATGGGTTCCGAGGGCTACCTGATCACCCAGTTCTGCGTGTCCGCCACAAACCGGCGCGACGACGAATGGGGCGGCGGCTTCGACGACAGGATCCGCTTCCCGGTCGAGATCGTCCGCCGGATACGCGAACGCGTCGGCGACGACTTCCTGCTGATCTACCGAATCTCGGTCCTCGACCTGATCGAGGACGGGCTGACCGGCGACGAGACCGCCGCGCTCGGCCGCGCGGTCGCCGAAGCCGGCGCCGACATCCTGTCGTCCGGCATCGGCTGGCACGAGGCGCGCGTGCCGACCATTGCCAAGGCGGTTCCGCGCGCCGCCTGGGCGCCCTTCGTCGCCCGGCTCAAGCGCGCGGTCGGGATCCCGATGGTGGTCTCCAACCGCATCAACACACCCGAGACCGCCGAGGCGATCCTGGCGGCGGGCGATGCCGATCTCGTCGCGCTCGCCCGGCCGCTGCTCGCCGATCCGGACTTCGTCGCGAAGGCGGCATCGGGCAACTCGGACCGGATCAACACCTGCATCGCCTGCAACCAGGCCTGCCTCGACCGCATCTTCCGGTCCGCCACGGCGACTTGCCTGGTCAATCCGGAGGCCTGCAACGAGTACGACAACGGCGCAGTTTCCTCGGGTCCGGTGAAGCGGGTGGCCGTCGCGGGCGCCGGCCCGGCCGGACTTTCCGCGGCGGTTGCGGCGGCCGAGCGGGGCCATGCGGTAACGCTCTTCGAAGCCGCGGACAGGCTCGGCGGGCAGCTCAACCTCGCCCGCGCGGTCCCCGGCAAGGAAGAGTTCGACGAGACGATGCGCTATTTCGCCCGGCGGATCGCCGATCTCAGCGTCGACGTCCGTCTCGGACGCCCGGCGGACCCCGAAGAGCTTGGCCGCTTCGATGCGATAGTGATCGCCAACGGCGTGCGGCCGCGCCCCTTCGACGTTCCGGGCGCCGACCATCCTTCCGTCTGCTCCTATGTCGACGTGCTGACCGGTCGGGTGACGCCCGGCAACCGCGTCGCCATCGTCGGGGCCGGAGGCGTCGGTTTCGACGTCGCCGAATACCTGTCGGCGCCCGCCGCCCCTCCGGAGGACCCGGTCGCCGCGTTCTACGCCGAATGGGGTGTCGATCCCGATCATCGCTCGCCCGGCGGTCTGGCCGCCGCCGGAGGCGTCGCTCACGGTTCCGGCCGCGAGATCTGGATGCTTCAGAGGCGGTCCGGCCGCATGGGGGCGAGTCTCGGGCTGACCACGGGCTGGGTCGTTCGTGCCGCTCTCGCCGCGCGCGGCGTCAAGACGATCCCGGGCGTCGCCTACCGGCGGGTCGACGATGCCGGGCTCCACATCGCCGTCGAAGGGACGGGCCGGGTGCTGGAGGTCGACACGATCGTCGTCTGCGCGGGGCAGGAGCCCGACCGCGGCCTCGGCGACGCGCTGGCCGCGTCCGGCGTCCCGGTCCATGTCGTCGGCGGAGCCCGCGAGGCGGCGGGCCTCGATGCCTTCCGGGCGATCGAGGAGGGCCGTGCCGCCGGCCTCGCGATCTAGGCCGACCCCCGCCGCAATACGGCGATATAGATCAGCGCGGTCGCGAACATGATCAGGCTGTAGGTCGCCGCCGGCACGGTCGCGAGCCCGCCGCCGAACAGGAGAACCGCGACCGCGATCGCGAGCGTTCCGTTCTGCAGCCCGCACTCGATGGCGATCGCGATCCGCTGGGTCGGGCCGGTGGCGAACATCCGGGCGAGAAGCCATGCAATCGTCATCATCAGCAGGTTGAGGACCAGCGTGACCAGCCCGGCCTGCGCGAAATAGGGGACGATGTTGGCTCGTTGATCGTAGATCGCGCCGGCGAGCACGAGCACGAACAGCACCGAGGAGATCTTGCGGGCCGCTGGTTCGAACCGCAGCGCGAAGCTCTCCGCGAAGCGGCGAACGATCAGGCCGATCAGAACCGGCACGGCGACGATCAGGAAGACGCCGAGAGCCGTGCCGGCAACGGAAATATCCTTGCCCGCTTGCTCTCCGATGAACCGGGCATACGCGAAGACCACGATGATGGGGATAGTGATCACGCTCACCAGGCTGATCACGGCGGTCAGCGAAATCGACAGCGCGACATCGCCGCGCGCGAACGCCGTCAGGATATTGGAGGTCACGCCGCCCGGCGCGGCGGCGATGATCATCAGGCCGAGCGCGAGCTCCGGCGCCATCGGCCAGACACTCGCGAGGGCGAAGGCCACGGCCGGCAGCACGACGATCTGGGACAGGGCGCCGACGGCGAAGTCGCGCGGACGGCGCACCACGCGGGCGAAATCGTCGAAGGTAAGGCCGAGCCCGAGCGCGAGCATGATGAAGGCAAGGGCGAGGGGCAGCACGACGTCGACAAGGAATCCCATGACGCCTCCCGTAGGCGGCCGATCTATGCAAACTATCGCCCGAGACTATATTCCATCGCGAAGCCGAGCGTGCGGCGCCACGTTTGCGAGAACACCGGAGAGGAAGGAAGAGAATGTCCCAGGTCGCGCAGTTGAGTTCCGCTCCGGCCGGAGCCGATGTTGTGGCGGCGCTCACCTTCATCGTTCCGCAGGACAACAAGCCCGTGTTCCACAGCACCGCGCTCACCGGCGGCACGCAGAAGCTTTTCTTCGAGACCGAGTCGATCGACGTGCCGATCGCCGACATGCGTCCCCTGTCGGAAGATCTGTCGATCGACCGCGAAGGGTTCGAGCTTCTGCGCCACACGACGGCGGTTGCCGACCTCTATGACGACGACGCGATCGAGAATCGCTATTTCCCGGAAGTCGAGGCGCTGCTGAATGCGCGGTTCGACGCGGACCGAACCGTGGTCTTCGACGCCACGCGGCGATCCGACAGCGAAGACGGCGCGCCCAATCCCGACGGGTTGCGCGGGCCGGCGGTTCGGGTCCACGTCGATTACACCGTGAAGAGCGGCCCACAGCGCGTCGCCGACATACTGGGCGAAGACGAGGCGAAGCGGCTCGCGGAGAACGGCGCGCGCATCGTCCAGGTCAATGTCTGGCGGCCGATCTCCGGTCCGGTGCGGCGCTCGCCGCTGGCGCTTGCCGATGCGTCGTCGATCGGAGCCGGCGAACTTGTCGCCACGGACCAGGTATTCCCCGACCGGATCGGCGAGATTTACCAAGTTGCCCATGCGCCCACGCAGCGCTGGTACTACGCGCCGGAGATCGGCCCCGGCGAGGTTATCCTGATCAAGGGTTGGGACAGCGTCGACGACGGCCGCGCCCGGTTCACGCCCCACGGCGCCTTCTCGTTCCCCCGGACACCGGCCGATGCGCCGCCGCGCGAAAGCATCGAGGTCCGGGCGCTGGTCGTGATAGAGAACGCCGACGCAGCCCGAGACAATCGGGACAGTGGTGGGCGCGGCTGGGATTGAACCAGCGACCTCTCGCGTGTGAGGCGAGCGCTCTCCCGCTGAGCTACGCGCCCAAGGATTGGCGGGTATACGGTTCGCCCCTTCCAGGTGTCAAGAAACAGGCCGGAGTCGCGTGTTGATAGCCCCGCCCCGATGCCCGGCGCCCGGCCCCACCAACCGTCCGGGCGCCCCGGCATGACTGCCGGTACCGCGATTCGAGCCGCGTTCCTTTTCCTGCTTCTCGGCGGTCCGGCGGCGGCATCGACCGCCGTCGGGGAACGCCAGCCCCCCTCGGGGCCGCGAGGCGTCGACCTCGTCTACGCCGTCCATATCGGGGGCATCCACGCGGTCGACCTCAAGATCCGCCTCACCCTGGATGCGGACGAATACAGGGTGGAGCTGTCCTCCCACATAGACGGTCTCGTCCGCTATCTGCTGCCGTGGTCCCTGCGCGTCGACTCGAAGGGCCGGGTCGCGGGACAGAGGTTGGTTCCCGAGTCCGTGCATACGGAGAGTTCATGGCGCGGGAAGCGGCGCTGGCGGACGCTCGAATACAAGGACGGACGCCCCGTCGTCGTGAGCGTCGAGCCCAAGCGCAAGGCCCCTCCGATCCCGCCCGAAAAGCTGACCGGTGCGGTCGATGTGGCAACGGCAATTCTCACCGTCGCCCGCGCGGTGCCGAGCGAAAAGTCCTGTGCCGTCAGGGTGCCGGTCTTCGACGGCCGCAGGCGGTTCGACGCCGTCATCGAAGCTCACGGCGAGGACGAACTGCCGCGAAGCAGCCGTTCGGCCTATTCGGGCAAGGCGGAAGTGTGCGATCTGGCGATCGAAGTGCTCCACGACCGCCGCAAGGAGACCGACTATGGCGGGCTCGCGGGTGGCGACAAGACCATGACCTTCTGGTTCGCGCGGTTGTTCGACGGCATCTATCCGTTACCGGTCAGGGTCCAGCTGGACACCGATCTCGGCGGCGTGATCGGGCATCTGACGAGCGCCAGGATGGACGGCGCCGGCCAGTCGAAGGTCTACATGCTGCCGCCCTGAACCGTGGCGAAGAACATGGCGCCGGATCGGGCTTTGTGGCAGTTTCCCTCGCCAGTTCACGGACGCGAGCCGGGCCCGCCCCATGAGTGACAGCAATTCCGCCGCCATCGTGCTCGCCGCGGGCAAGGGCACGCGCATGAAGTCGGACTTGCCCAAGGTCCTGCACCGGATCGGGAACCGGGCGATGGTCGATCATGTGCTCGACCGGGTGGCCGAGGTCGGGATCGAGCGTGTGGCGGTGGTGGTCGGCACCGGCGCCGAGCGGGTGACGGAGGCCGTTTCGCCCGTCCGTACGGCGGTCCAGGATCCACCGCTCGGGACCGCGCACGCCGTGCTCGCCGCGCGGGATTTTCTCGACGGTTTCGACGGCGACGTGCTGATCCTGTTCGGCGACACCCCGCTGCTCACCGCCG
>JAPPHW010000397.1 GCA_028820945.1 Defluviicoccus sp. | reverse complement strand
CCGTTCGCCGTGGACGGAACCCACGATTCGACGAGCGCCCTGCCCGACAATGTCGTGGAGGTCGTCCACCGCATCCGGACCGATTCGGGACGCCTGACCGAATCCTGGTTCGACCGCATGATGGATACCGGCCTTTCCGAGACGGAGTATGTGGAGATCGTGGGCGTGGTCTCCGTCGCGACGGCACTGGACACGCTGGCGAAGGGACTCGGGATCCCGCCGCGGCCGCTTCCCGAACCGGCGCCGGGCAGCCCGTCCCGCCGCCGGCCGGCGAATGCCAGGAAGACCCTCGCCTGGGTCGCCACGCTCGAGCCGGAGGACGTCACCGACGCCGATCCCGACCCCTATGGCGGCAAGACGCCCGATCTGGTCGCCAACATCCACCGGGGGATGAGCGTCGTCCCGGCCGAGGTCGCGGCCTTCTTCGAACTCGACGACGTCATCTACCTGCCGCAGTTCGCGCTCAAGGACTTCGCCAACGAATACCGCGCGATCGGTCACGCCCAGATGGAGCTCGTCGCCGCCCGGGTCTCGCTGATCAACCGGTGCCGATACTGAACCGCCGGGCATGTGATGCTGCTCCGTGAGAGCGGCGAGCATTACGGAGAGAACTACTCGCTCGACGGCGTCACCGGGGACGGCGATGGCGGGGTGCCGCACGGAAGGCAGCTGATCGACTTCGCCGAGGCGGTCGTCGGCGGCGCGGAGGCCGAGCTGGAACGCACGCGGAAGGCGCTGATCGCCGCGATCGGCGAGGAAGGCTTCGTCGACGCGGCCGGCGTGGTCGCCTCGTTCAACGCGGTGGTGCGCATCGCCGACGCGACGGGCATCCCGGTCGAGCCGTTCAAGCTGGAAAAGACCGTCGAGGAACGCGCGGCGCTCGGCATCGACGACTGGCACTGACGCGGCGCCGCCAACACCCGAACCGGACGGCAATGGAACGGGTCCGCGTGACGGGATAGGAGAGAGACGGATCCGCTCCAATGTTTCACGTGAAACATAGGTCAACAGTGCTGACCTTTGTTTCACGTGAAACATTGTCCCGATATGGGACTATTTTTCGTGTCCCCCGGGGACGCGGCGGCTCCCCCGTCCGCGCCGTTCGAGGGGGGCGGGACCGGCCGATCTCTCCGCCGCGCCAGCGGGTTGGCGGGGATTGCTGCGGGACCGGTTCGGAAGACCGGCGCGGCCGCTCCGCGGGCGGGGCCGGGTCGCCGCAGTGTTAACTGTGGTTAACACCGCCCCGCCGCCGATGCTGCCCGGGCGACGGATTCCCGCGCCCCGCGCGTGATTAGGGCATAGCGGAGGACCGTCGTCGTGAAGAACATTGCCGCCTTTATCGCGCTCAACCGCTTCGGCCTCGGCGTCGCTCCCGGCGAGGCGGACGATGTCGAGGCGGATCCGAGAGGATGGACCCGGAACCAGATCGAGCGCCGGCAGGAGATTCCCGCCGGCCTCTCATCCTTCCCCGGCGCGGCCTCCATCATGAAGGAGATCCACGAGGCGCGGCTGGAAAGCCCGGAGGCGCTCAACGAGACCGCGCGCCGCCACTACCGGGAGAGTTTCGGGCCCGAGACCGCCGCCCGCGCGCGCCACGCGGTCGGGACGGGCACGCCCTTCGCGGAGCGCATGGTGCTGTTCTGGTCCAACCATTTCACCGTCTCGCGCACCAAGGCGATTATCGGTCCCGCCCTTCCGGCCTACGAGCGCGAAGCCATCCGCCCGCACGTGTTCGGCCGGTTCGAGGACATGCTGCTCGCCGTCGCCGGGCATGTCTGCATGGTGTCCTATCTCGACAACAACATGTCGTTTGGCCCCAACTCCCGGGTCGGCAGGCGCAGCGGCCGCGGCATCAACGAGAACCTGGCCCGCGAGATCCTGGAACTGCATACGCTGGGCGTGAACGGCGGCTATACGCAGGCCGACGTCACCGAATTCGCCAAGGCCCTGACCGGCTGGACCCACGGCGGGATGGTGGGCCCGGGGAGGTCCCGGCCCGTTTCCGGCGGGTTCGTCTTCCGGCGCTGGGTGCACGAGCCCGGACCGAAGACGGTGCTCGGCAAGGTCTATCCGGAAGGCGGGATCGAGGAGGCCAGGTCGGTCATGCGCGACCTCGCGACTCACCCTTCGACCGCGCGCTTCGTCGCGACCAAGCTGGTGCGGCATTTCGTGGCCGACGACCCGCCCGAGCCGGAGGTGGCGCGCATCGCCCATGTCTTTCTGGAGAGCGGCGGCGATCTGGCCGAAGTGTCGCGCGCGCTGGTCGATCTGGACGCGGTGTGGCGAGACCCGCTTCCCAAGGTCAAGACGCCGTACGAGCTCGTCATATCGGCGCTGCGCGCGCTCGGCATCGGCGATGTCACCGTGCGAACCCTCGGCGTGCCGCTCAAGACGATGGGGCAACTCCCGTTCAACGCGCCGTCGCCGCAGGGCTGGCCGGACGAGGCGGGCCGCTGGATCGCCCCGGAGTCGCTCTTGAGGCGGATCGAGTGGCTCCGCGCGATAGCGGTCAGGGCGGGTACATCCGAACGGCCCGGCGCGCTGCTCGAACGGGTGCTCGGTCCCGTCGCCTCGGCGGAGACGCGGCGCATGGTCGATCTCGCCCCGTCGGGCGATGCCGGCGTGGCGCTGGCGCTCGCTTCGGCCGAATTCCAGAGGAGATGACGATGCCGGACCGCCGCCTGTTTCTGAAGTTGGCGGGCGCGACGGGGATTACCGCCGTCGGCCCTCGCATGGCTTTCGCCTCGGCGCCCACCGAGAAAAGGCTCGTCGTCTTGGTCCTGCGGGGTGGGCTCGATGGTCTCCACGCCGTGCCATTCTATGCCGACCCCGAATACGCGCGGCTCCGGCCCAAGCTCGCGCTGGCGCCGCCGGGAGAGGCGGGGGGTGCGCTGGACCTCGACGGCCGTTTCGGTCTGCACCCCGCCCTCGCGTCGCTCCACCGCCTTTATCGGGAAGGCGAGATGCTCGTCGTTCCGGCGGCGACGACACGCTATCGCAACCGCTCTCATTTCGACGGGCAGAACCTGCTGGAGAACGGCACCGGCATTCCGTTCGGAGCGAAGGACGGCTGGCTCAACCGCGCCATCGCCAGCCTCGACCGGGGCGAACGCCGCCTCGGCCTGGCGCTCGGACCCGCGGTGCCGCTCCTGCTGCAGGGGCCGGCGCCGGTTGCCACATGGGCCGACAGCCCGCTGCCCAGGGCGGACGAGGATTTTCTCCGGCGTCTCGCCCATGCCTATCGCGGCGATCCGCTGTTCGCCCGCGTGTTGGCGGATGCCGGGGGCAGCATGGCTCCCTCCATGGGCGGAGAGGCCGAACGCGGCAAGGAGCTGGAGATGGCGGGGAGCGCGGCGGGGCAATTGCTGGCGCGGGAAGACGGCCCGCGCGTCGCGGCAATCGAGTCCCAGGGCTGGGATACCCATTTCGGACAGGATTGGCGGCTCGCGCGCTTGTTCGGACAATTGTCGGCTGGCATCGTCGCCCTCAAGAACGGGCTGGGCGCCCATTGGCCTGGCACCGTCGTCATGGTCGTTTCCGAGTTCGGGCGAACCGCGGCGGAGAACGGCAGCGAGGGCACGGATCACGGCGTGGGCGGCCTCGCGCTGCTGTTGGGCGGCGCGGTGAACGGCGGCAGGGTTGCCGGCGACTGGCCGGGGCTGAGCGGGACCGCGCTTTACGAGGGACGGGATATCCGGCCGACGACAGCTTACGAGAGCCTTTTCAAGGCAGCGCTCATCGGCCACCTTGACGTTTCCGCGGCCGTCGTCGAGGACGAGGTCTTTCCCGACAGCCGCGGCCTCAAGCCAGCCGAGAACCTGTTTCGCACGGCTTGAGCACCGAATGGAGAAAACATGAACAAACGCATTCTGGCGGCCGCCCTTGGCGCGGCCGTCCTCGCATTTCCGGTCGCCGGTGCCGGTGCCGTCGAATACCGGATCGATCCGGCGCACAGCGTCGTCCAGTTCAGGATCTCCCATCTCGGCTATTCCTGGATGGTCGGTGTCTTCGACAGGATTTCGGGGAGCTTCACGTACGATCCGGCGGCGGGGCCGGGGGCGCAGACGGTCTCGGTCGAGATCGAGACCGCCAGCATCGACACCGGCCACGCCGAGCGCGACAAGCACCTGCGCTCGCCCGGTTTTCTCAACGTGAAGAAGTTCCCCAAGGCGAGCTTCGTCAGCACCGGCTATGAGGGCGACGCCGAGGGCGGCACGATGAAGGGGAACCTGACCCTGATGGGCGTGACCGAACCCATCGCCATCGCGGTGAAGAAGGTGGGCGAGGGTGACGATCCCTGGGGCGGTTACCGCGCCGGTTTCGAGGGCTCGGTTACGATAAACCGCAGGGATTTCAACGCCGGCCGCATGCTGGGGCCCGCCTCGGAGTCGATGGACTTCTTCCTCTCCCTCGAAGGGGTACGCCGGTAACGGCGGCGCTTCATGTGTCCGACGCACGGTCTGTCGTTCGCTCCGCCGTCACCCGGGCCTTGAGCCACTGCTGTCCGGTTCGGATTTCCGGCGCGGGCTGTGCGCCTTTGGGCTGGTACTTTGTCGGGGGGGGGGGGCCTTCTCCGGCACTCTTGTCCCTCCCGGCCGTCATGCCCGTACTTGTTCCGGGCATGACGCTGGGGAAAGCGGGGCAACGGAGGGAACGGCGATGAGGAAGACGCCGGCGCGCCGAAACTCGCGTTCCGATTCGCCCGACCGGTTGGAAACACTCCGGTACACAGGCCGTTCGCCCGGTCGACCGGAATTAAACCGGACAGCAATGGAACCAGGCCGTGACGCCGGGCTTGGGGGCGGCCGCGGCGCGGGCTCCTCTCCGGCCATGGTGAGAAATGCGGGCTAGCGGCCGCCTGAGCGTTGCCATGTGGAGGAACGGGAGGGACGGTTACGGGCTGGTCTCCATATTCTTCCATTGGACGCTCGCGCTCGCCATGCTCGGGCTGGTCGCGCTCGGCGCCTGGATGGTGGGGCTCACCTACTACGATCCCTGGTACAACCGGTCCCTCGCTCTTCACAAGGCGATCGGGGTCTTGGTGCTGGTCCTCGCCGCGGCCAAGTTCGGCTGGCGGATCGCCGACCGTAGCCCCGGCTTCGGACCCGAGGTGAAGGCTTATGAGCGCGCCGGCGCCGTGGCGATGCACTGGCTTCTCAACGCTTTGCTCGTCCTCCTGCCGATCACCGGCTACCTGATTTCCACCTCGGAGGGTGCCGGTATCGACGTGTTCGGATTCTTCGAGGTGCCCGCGCTGTTCGCGGTGTCGGAGGGGACCCGGGACCTGGCCGTCGAGGTCCACTTCTACATGGCCTACGGCCTCGTCGCGCTGGTCGCCCTCCACGCCGGGGCGGCGCTCAAGCACCACCTGATCGACCGGGGATCGACCCTGCGCCGCATGCTGGTTCCCCGCTCTCCCTCGCGCCGGGTCGACTAATCCGAGAAATTGAGTAGCCTGCGGCGCGCGCCTTCCAAGAGAGTAGCCAGAACAACCGGACATGACCGAAACGCCGACCGGATACCGCATCGGGGTCGATGTGGGGGGGACGTTCACGGACATCCTCTGCCTCGACGCGAAGACCCAGGATTTGCTTTCCGCGAAGGTGCCCTCGCTGCCCGGGCGCCAGTGGCGCGGCGTGCTGAACGCGCTCGGCGAGCTCGGCATCGACACCGGCGCGATCGAGGTCTTCGTGCACGGGACCACGATCGCGACCAACACGCTGCTGGAACGCAAGGGCGCGAAGACCGCGCTGGTCACCACCGAAGGATTTCGCGACACCATCGAGATCGGCCGCACGCGGCGGCTGATCGGCGGGCTGTTCGACATCAAGTTCCAGCGTCCCAGGCCGCTGGTGCCGAGAGACCGGCGGCTCGAAGTCGAAGAGCGGACCGCGGCGGACGGCACCGTGCTTGCGGAACTCGACACGGCGGCCCTGGCCCGACTCGCCGAACGGATCCGGGATAGCGGGTGCGAGGCGGCGGCCGTCTGCTTCATCAACGCCTTCGCCAACGACGCGAACGAACGCAAGGCGGCGGGCTTCCTGTCCGACGAGCTCGACGGCATTCCGGTTTCGCAATCGGCCGCCGTGGTGCGCGAGAAGGGCGAGTTCGAGCGGTTCTCGACCTGCGTGCTCAACGCCTACCTCACGCCGGTCATCGTCGATTACCTCGACACCCTCATGTCCGAGCTCGAAGGGCAGGGGATCGCCGCGCCGGTCAGCATCATGGGCTCCAACGGCGGCGTAATGACGCTCGCCAAGGCGGCGGAGTTCGCGGCCGGCACATTTCTCTCCGGCCCGGTCGGCGGCGCCGGGGGCGCGGTCCGGATCTGCGAGATGGCGGGGGTCCCGGGCTGCATCACCTTCGACATGGGCGGCACCTCGACCGACGTCGCGCTGATCCATGAGCTCACGCCCAGGATCAGCCACGCCAACCAGATCGACGCCTACCCGCTCCAGGTGCCGCAGCTCGACATCCACACCATCGGCGCCGGCGGCGGCTCGATCGCCTGGATCCGCGAGGACGGCACGCTCGAGGTCGGCCCGCAAAGCGCCGGCGCGCTCCCCGGTCCCGCCTGCTACGGACGGGGAGGAACGGAACCGACGATCTCGGATGCCAATCTGCTGTTGGGACGCTTGCCCGACGACCGCGCGCTGTCGGGCGACTTGCGGCTTTCGAAGTCTCTCGCGGAAGAGGCATTCGGAAAGCTCGCCGAAACCGTCGGCGCCGACGATGCCGTCGGACTGGCGGACGGCGTGCTCAGGATCGCGGTCGCCAAGATGGCGGGCGCGGTGCGCGAGGTCTCGGTCCATCGCGGGTTCGACCCGCGCGACTTTCCGCTGCTCGGTTTCGGCGGGGCGGGTCCGATGCACGTTTTCCTGGTCGCCGAGGAGCTCGCGATTCCCCGCGTCCTGATCCCGCGCTATCCCGGGCACCTGTCGGCCCTTGGGCAGCTTCTCGCCGATCTCAGACGCGACTTCGTCCGGGTCTGGGGCGGGCGTCTCGGCGTGCTCGATATCGACGCTTTCCGGGCCCAGGCGGAGGAGATGCGACGCGACGCGGGGGCGCTGCTGATCGACGACGGGTTCGAGCCCGACCGTCACGCGCACGATTTCAGCGTCGACATGCGCTACGTGGGCCAGTCCTACACGCTGGCGGTGCCGTGCGATCCCGATACCGCTGAGCTGGCGGCGTTGCGGGCGGCGTTCGGCGCGCGCCACGAGCAGACCTTCGGACACGACGACGCGGCGTCGGACGCGGAGATCGTCAACATCCGCCTGGTGTCCCGCGGACTCGCCGAAAAGCCCGCGCTTTCGTTCGCCCCGGAGCGCGGCGGCGATGCTCTGATCGAGCGGCGACCGGTCTGGTTCGACGAATCATGGGTCGACTGCCCGGTCTACGACCGCGCCGCGATGCGGGCGGGATACGTTCTGAACGGGCCGGCGATCGTCGAGGAGGCCGGCGGCACGTCGGTCGTCCCGCCGCGGTGGCGCGTCGAGGTCCACGAATCGGGATCCCTCGATTGCGTGTTGTCGCCGGAAGGCTGAGCCGGGCATTATGCGCCGCCGACGCGAAACCCCTGCATGATCGAGGACGGAGAGATGGCGGATACGCTGGTCGAGACGGCGCCCGGGACAGAGGCCGCGCACCCCGACGGGATGGACAAGGCGGCGTATTTCGAGATCGCCGACCAGACCCTTCCGGGCGGAGGGTTCGGCGGCTACAAGCTGCCCGAGGAAGTCCGCTTCGTGATCGACAAGGGGGAGGGGTCCAGGCTCCAGGACACCGACGGCAACTGGTACATCGACTATGTCGGCGGCGCCGGCGCGCTGATCCTCGGCCATGCGCCGCCTTCGGTGGTCGCCGCCGCGCAGGAGCAGGTGGCGCGGGGGCTGCACCAGTTCGGCGCGCCCAACGCGCCCGTGCTGCAATTCGCCGAGCGTCTGGTCGACGTCATCCCGTGCGCGGAGAAGGTGATCTTCGCCACCACCGGGTCGGAGGCCACGGCCTACGCGCTAAGGCTTGCCCGCGCTCACACCGGGCGCGACAAGATCCTGAAATTCGAGGGCGCCTTTCACGGCAACCACGATTATTCGAATTTCAGCGTGATTCCCAACGCGCTGTCCAACTACCCGCAAGGCCGACCCGATTCGGCGGGCATACCGCGGCCGCTGCACGATTGCGTGCTGGTGGCGCCCTATAACGACCTGGAGGCCGTGGAGCGCATCGTCGCCGAGCACCGCGACGACCTGGCATGCATCATCGTGGAGCCGGTGCAGCGAGTGATCTTCCCGCGCGACGAGTTCCTTCCCGGGCTGCGGAAGATCTGCGACGACAACGACGTGCTGCTGGTGTTCGACGAGTCGGTGACGGGCTTCCGGCTCGCCCTCGGCGGCGCGCAGGAGTTCTACGGGATCGAACCCGATCTCGCAGCCTACGCCAAGATCGTCGGCGGCGGCGTGGCGCTGTCGGCGGTCGCGGGCCCGGCGGAGATCGTCGACCGGGCCGATCCCGGGCTCGAGACCACCCCCGAATACGCCCACGTCAAGGGGACGATGCACGGCAGCCCCATCGGCTCGGCGAGCGGCATGGCGACGCTCGATATATTGTCGGAGCCCGGTTTCTATGCGCGCCTGCACGCCGAGGCGGAGGCGTTCAACGCCGATTGCCAGGCCATGCTCGACCGCCACCGTTTGCCGGCCATCGTCACTGGCAAGGCCTCGTTCTGGCAGTTCCTGTTCGCCGACAGGCACCCGGTGAGCCACGCCGACGTGATGAATTCGGACCGGGCGGCGAGCCGCGCGCTCGACCTCGCGCTGCTCAAGAACGGGGTCTATGTCCTGCCCAACGTGCGCCGCTTCGTCTCGGCGGCGCACGGGCCGGACGATTTCGAGGAAACGCTGAAGGCGCTCGACGCCGCCTGCCGCGCCGTCTCGTGACGGGACCGTCCATCAAGGGAAGCGCGGTCCTGTTCTCGGAGATGACGCCGGCGCCGGGCGACGAGGACTGCTTCAACGACTGGTACGACAACCACCACACGCCCAACCACGTCACCGGCGTGCCCGGGTTCGTGAGCGCCCATCGCTATGCTTCGCCGGACGGGCCGGGCTATCTCGCCGTCTACGAGCTCGACGGCGCGGAGACGCTGGAGAGCGCGGAATACCGATCGCGCAAATACACCCCGGACGCCCGCACGAAAGCGATGCTGGGTTCGGTTTCCGGATTCACCCGCTATGTCGCGCGCGAGATCGACTTCGCCCTCCGCGGGGACGCCGATATCGACGCGCTCGACAGCCCCTACATCCTCGCCGTCTTCTTCGCGGTGCCGGAGAGCGCGAAAACGGAATTCGAGGACTGGTATCGGACCGAGCACATGGGGATGCTGCTGGCCTGCCCCGACTGGCGGATGGCCCGGATGATGGCGGTCGTCGCCCGCGACCCCGACCCCTTCACGCACATGATGCTGCACTACGTCCGGCGCCCGGACATCCTGGAAGCGCCGGAGGTGCTGAAGGCGCGCGATACCGAATGGCGCAACCGCCTCGCCGGGGAGGCTTGGTGGAACCCCCGTTTCGTCACTTACGGCCGGCGCGGCCGACGATTCCTGAAGACCGACCCGTTTCCGGATGGAGGAGATAGATGAGCAAAGCCTATGACGACGGACTCGAAATTCGCCGCAACGTGCTGGGGGCCCAATGGGTCGACCCGCAGCTGGAGAAGGCCAAGACCGACGATTTCGTCAATACGATCCAGCAGCACGTCACCGAGCATTGCTGGGGCCTGGCCTGGACCCGCGAGGGGCTCGACCACAAGACCCGCTCGATGCTGACGCTGGCGATCCTGACGACGCTCGGCAAGATGACCGAGCTCAAGGGCCACGTACGAGGCGCGATCCACAACGGCTGCACGGTGGAGGAGATCCGCGAAGTGCTGCTGCATGCGACCGTCTATGCCGGCGTCCCCGCCGGCGTCGACGCTTTTCGCAACGCCAAGGAAGCGCTGGACTCGCTGGAGACGTAGGGCGTCTCGTTTCTAGAACTCGCGGAGCAACCGCCCGTAGCCTTCGATCCTGTCTTCGATACCCGCCGCTCTCAGCGACGCCCAGAGCGTGGCGGCGTTGCTGGTGACGACCGGCTTGCCGAGCGCTTGTTCGAGAGGTTCGATCGCGTCGACGGTGTTGAAGTCGGTGCAGCAGATCAGCAGCGCCTCCGCTTCGGGCCGGTCGACGGCCATCGCGTGATCGAATACCGCCTTCGGCGCGACTCGCGAGATCCGCTGGATCTTCTCGAGCGAGACGTTGAGCCCCAGTCCCGACGCGGCGACGACCTCGATGCCGTGGCGCTCCAGGAACTCCGCCTCGTGGGCGTTGGTCTCGTCGGTGTAGGGGGTTGCCATCGCGATGCGCGTCGCGCCGAGCGCGTTCAACGCGGCCAGGATCGCGCCCGCGGTGGAGAGTCCCTCGACGCCCGAGGCGTCCCGCATCCGGCCGAGGAGACGGTCCGCCGGGCAGGCCATCGATCCGGACGTGCAGCCATAGGCAACGAGGTCGACGGCGCAAGCCGCGAGATCGCCGCAGGCCCGGTCGATGTCCTGCATCATCTCCGAGAAATCGTCGGCCGCCGGGTCCGGGTGAAGCGGCGAGCGCGTGAAGTGGAACGTCACCCCGTCCGGTTTCAGGCGGTTGAATTCGGTTTCGTTCACGGTGTTGCTGGGCGGCACGATCACCCCGATACGGGCGCGCCAGCCGCCGGCTCTGATCCGATCCAGGGACACGTGCGTCTCCTATCCCGCGCCGGCCGTATTGCCCGGCTCGCGGCGCATTCATAGAGTGTAGCCGCCGACGATCGGGAGAGCGACGTGGCCGAGACCGAAACGCTGCGCAACGAGGAGGCCAACTGCCTGCTCGTTTCCTGCCATCCGCTGGAGGACAGCCTTTGCCACCATCTGGTCGCCCGGGTGGAGGCGGGGCTGAAGGCGAACGGCGTCGTCTACGAACATCTCGATCTCTACAAGCGGGGCTTCGAGGCGCCGCTGTCGTCGGTCGAGCGGGGGAGCTATTTCGGCGATTTCGACGACAGCGGCGTAAAGGCTGAAATCGCCCAGCTGAAGCGCGCGGAGACGGTGATCCTGGTGTTCCCCACCTGGTGGTTCGGGATGCCCGCGCTGCTCAAAGGCTGGTTCGACCGGGTGTGGGCGCCCGACGTGGCGTTCGTCCACGTGGCGGCGACCGGCAGCATCTCGCCGATCCTGGACAATCTCAAGCATTGCCTCGCGATCACCACGCTTGCCTCGCCGTGGAAGGTCGACCGCCTCTTGCTTCGCCAGCCGATCAAGCGGGTCCTCAAGGGCGGCATCCTCAAGGGCTGCGCGCCGCAGGCGACGCTCGAGATGCTGAGCCTCTACGGCGTGAACGTCATGGACGAGCAGCGGCTGGAGGCGTTCCGCGGCAAGATCGACCGCGCGGTCGCGAAAATCCGCTGAACATGGACCGGGATCGCGTTCTGATCGCGGGCGCGGGCCCGGTCGGCAGCGTCGCCGCTCTGGCGCTCGCGCGCGCCGGGATCCCGGTCGTGCTGATCGAGGCGTGCGACAGCCTTCCCCTCGACCTGCGCGCCTCGACGTTCCATCCGCCCACCCTCGACATGCTGGAGGAGCTCGGCGTCGTCGAGGCGCTGATCGCGCAGGGGATTATCTGTCCGATCTGGCAGAACCGGGACACGAGGCGCGGCATCGTCGCCGAATGGGACCTTGGCGTCCTCAAGGACGACACCGGCCACCCCTACCGGGTGCAGGCGGAGCAGTACAAGCTCAACGGCATCGTCGTCGATGTCCTGGAGACGATGCCCGAGGCCGATGTCAGGTTTTCGACGAAAGCGGTTTCGGCCCGCCAGGACGCGGATCGGGTGCTGCTCGACGTCGAGGGTCCGGACGGAATGGAGACCTTGGTCGGCCGTTACCTGATCGCGGCGGACGGCGCGTCGAGCGTCATCCGGATCGGCGCCGGGATCGAATTCCCCGGGCTCACCTTCCCGGAGCTCTGGCTCTGCACCTCGACGGAATACGATTTCGGCACTCATTTCGAGAACCTCGCGCCGATCGCCTACGTTGCCGATCCAGAGTCATGGTTTGTGTTCGTGCGCGTCCCTGGGCTCTGGCGGCTCCTGATGCCGACCAGGCCGGGCGATACGGCGGAAGAGCTGGTGAGCGAGGAGACCGTGCAGACGCGGATGCATGCGGTCTGTCCCAAGGACGGCCCCTACGAGACTTATCACCGGACCGCCTACGCGGTGCATCAGCGCGTCGCCGAGACCTACCGGAACGGGCGAATCTTCCTCGCCGGCGATTCTGCGCATATCAACAACCCGCTCGGCGGGATGGGCATGAACGGCGGCATCCACGACGCGGTCAATCTGTGCGGCAAGATCGTCAGCGTCTGGCGCGGCGAGGCGGACGAGGCGCTGTTCGACCTCTACGACGCCCAGCGCCGCCCGATCGC
>JAPPHW010000445.1:3050-12947 GCA_028820945.1 Defluviicoccus sp. | reverse complement strand
AGATATGGTTCTGCGAGAACAGCCGGCGCGGGAACACCGGGATGCCGACGAAGGGGGCGCCGCGGGCGGTGGCGATGATGTGGGAGGAAAGCGACGTCTCGGCGACGTCGAACTCTCCCTTTTCCAGGAAGCGCCGGTGACGGTCGACGCCGTCGCGCCTGGGCGGCGCCATTCCGACCTCGAGCGGCTTTAACTTGAGCCCCTCCGGCGGCTCGACCAGACCCATGAAGAACGGCACGTGGCGGTCGTAGCGCTCCAGCGCGATCGAGAGCTCCAGATCGGCCATGAATTTCCCTCCTCCGGTCTCGCCATTATGGCGGGCTGCGTCGGCGCGCTGTCAAACGGCCGGGCCCGCGACCGGGCGGCGGGCCGCGAAGACGATGCCGATGGTCAGCACGGTGAACCCGGCGGCGATCCAGAACACGGCGTCGGGACGCCCCAGATCCATCATCCAGCCGTAGAGCACCGGCGCCGTTCCCAGCCCGACATTGAAACCGGTGGTGACGAAGCCGAACACGGTGCCGACGGCTCCCGCCGGCGTCAGGCGCTTGAGCAGCACGTCGCGGCTCGGATTGACGATACCCCGGAACACCCCGGCGAGGCAGAAGGCGGCCGCGACGAGCCAGAACGCGAGCGCGCCGGTCGCGACCGCGATCAGGGCGCATGCCGCCGCCGCGTAGCAGATGCCGAGCACGGCATCCGGTCGGTGCGACCGGTCGGCGATATAGCCGCCCGCGGCGACGCCGAGCCCCGTCAGCAGGTAGAACGCGGTCAGTATCCCGCCCGCGAGCTCCGGGCTCGCGCCGTAGATCGCGATGAAGGCGACGACGGAGAAGCCGCTGATACCGGCGCCCGCCGCCGCCGAAAGCGCGTAAAACCCGAAGAAGGAAAGGATCGTACGGTCGAACAGAAGGGTCCAGTCGCCGCTCCTCTGCTTTCGTTCGCGCGCGCGGTTGTCGCGGATCGAGCCGGAGAATGCCGGCATCACGCAGGCGAGCGCGAGACCGGCGGCGCCGGCCGCGATCAGCGCCGTCCGCCAATCCCACACGCTCGCCATGAACAGCATGAACACCGGGGCGGCTGCGAAACCGAGCGATCCGGACAGCGAATGAACGCTGAACGCGCGTCCCAGCCGGCGGTCGTCCACCGACGACGACAGCAGCGCGAAGTCTGCGGGATGGAAGACCGCGTTGCCCACGCCCGCCGCCATCATCGCCGCCATCATCGCCCAGTAGGACTCCGCGAGCCCCGCCGCCGCCATCGCGGCCGCGTTGACCGCGAGTCCCGCGATCAACACGCCGCGCGCGCCGATCCGATCGACCAGGAAGCCGATCGGCGTTTGCAGGACCGCGGTTGCGATGTTGTAGGCCGCGATCGTCGAGCCAAGGGCGAGGAAGCTTATCCCGATATCGTCGCGGATCAGGATGAACAGCGGCGGCAGGGCGAGCTGATAGAAGTGGCTGAGAAAGTGCGCCGCGCTGATGAGGCCGACCGCCTCGACCTCGCGGCGAAGGGCCGGCGCGGCCGCCGTCACCGGAGGGACTCCCTCACGTCATGGTCGGCGCAGGCCGACCGTGACGAGGGGGATAAGGCAGGGAGAGGACTCGGCGGAAAACGGGTGCGCCCTAGGCGCGCGCGCGCCTCCGGTACGCCCGGACGCCCAGGCATACGAGCACAACGGCTATCGCGACTGCCGCGGCGCCGATCCCGACGGCGATATCCCGCGGTCCGCCGTGATGGGCGAGCGCGGTTCCGGGTGCCGCGGCGGCGGCGAACGCAAGGGCGCGGGCGATCCATTTCCTCATTATCGACCTCTCTCGGAGTACAGGAACGGTGAATTCGTGCCGTCACGCCGCGACATGCGAAGCGGCCGAAGCCTCGGCGCTGGCATCGGGCGTCGAGAACAGGAGCGACTTGATGATCAGCGGCACCACCTCGGTCGGGTGGATCATCTCGCCGATATCGACATAGTCGAGATCCTTGAGCTGCACCCCGTCGACAGAGACGATGTCGACCCCGACGTCGAATTCATCCGCCAGGATGTGGCCGAGTGTGCGTCCGGTGTCGCCCTCCATCATCAGGACGATGGGCCGCTTCTCGGCCAGCACGCCGCGCAGCCCGTCGCGGAGCCCGGTGGCGAGGTCGTGCAGCCTTCCGTGCAGCGGCAGCCCTTCCCAGCGGAAGGCGAGCGCGACGTTGGTCTCGGTCGGGTCGATGTCGTTGCGCGCGAGCGCCGCGCCGATCTCGGTTTCGACCGTCGCCGGTTCGATATCGCCCGAGAGGTCGGCGCGGATGCGCACCACCGGCACGTTGCGGAGCGGCAGCGCCGCCTCGTCCGAGACCATGATGGTGTTGCCCGAGACCTGGACCGAGAACTGCGAAGCGCCGACCACGGTCGCGCGGATGCCCTGGCCCGGGTCGTAGACGGGGTAGGGGATGCGCCCCTCGGTCAGCGCGTGGTGGATGTGATGCGCGAGCGATTTGCCGAGGTCGCCGTGCGGGTCGCCCTCCCTCTCGTAGATGTATTCCGAGACCCCGCCCGAGAACGAGATCACGTCGGGCCGGGGCGATTTATCGAGCGGCGGCGTGACCAGGAGGTCGCGGGCGAGAGCGTCCGGCTCGTCCTGACGGATCGCGCCGACCAGCACGTCCACCATGCGCCGCACCAGCGCCCGGCGGTCGCCGGGATCGAGCGCGGCGCCGGGGACGAGCGAAATGCCGGCATCTTCGGCAATCCGCCGCGCCGGACCCTCGACGCGGACCAACGCGCCGTTGTCGTCATGCGCGATGAGCCGCCCGCCAACCGCGACCGCCGCCGTGGAAACGATCTCACCCCCCTGGCACAGCGCGAACTTTGTGGTGCCGCCGCCGATGTCGACGTTGAGGAAGACCTTGTCCTCGGCCTTCGACAGCTTGACCGCGCCCGAGCCGTGCGCCGCCATCGTCGATTCGAGGTTGTGGCCGGCGGAAGCGCAGACGAACTTGCCGGTCTCCTCGGCGAACAAATCGGCGATCGCGCGCGCGTTGACCCGCTTGAGCGCCTCCCCGGTCAGGATTACCGCGCCCGAATCGATGTCCTCCGGGGTGAGCCCGGCCTCTCGGAACGCGTCGTCGAAGAAGAGCTTGAGCGAGCCCGCGTCGATCGTGTAGTCCGGCCGGTAGGGGGTGAGCAGGATCGGCGAGCGCCACAGCACGTCGCGATCGACCACAACGAAGCGGCTCGACAGCGCCTCCGACAGGCGCTGCAAATGAACGCGCGCGAACATCAGGTGCGAGGTCGACGAGCCCACGTCGACGCCGACCGTGGTCAGCTCGACATTGTCGGCCTTCCAGATAGTGTCCCGGATGAATTCGGCCTCGCGCTCGGAGGCCGGGTGGAAATGCGCGTAGTCGAGCTCGTGCATCACTGGGCGGCGAGATAGGGGGTCTCGTCGATGAGATTGCCCATGCGCGACTCGACGCCGTTGCGGGCGAGCGCCTCGAGGAACATGCGGTGGACCTTGGGGTTCTGGTCGGCCCACTCGATCTGGTCGCCGCCCTTCTTCACGTCGACGTCGCCGCCGGCGAACAGGCGGCGCTTGGACTCGGTCAGCGGGTAGCGCAGCGAACCGTAGGCGACCGGGAAGTAGCGCGCCGGCCCCGCCGAGGCGTTGAAATGCTGGTGGAACATCATGTCGGCCGGGGCGAACACCACGCCGTGCTTCCACGGGTAGTACATCATCTCCTCGTCGCCCTCGAACCAGCAGAGCGAATAGCCCTCGCCGGTTACCCAGTAGACGTGGAAGTCCGGCCCGTGGCGGTGCGCCTTCTTGTAGGTGCCGACCGGCATCTCCGAGCAATGAGCGTGCATCGTACCCTCGGCCAGGATGAACATGATGTTGGACGAGCCCTCGCCGCGCTCGGGCCACTCGCGGAGCTCGAACTTGCTCACGTCGGGGACGAAGTTTGTCTCCCACATGTGCTTGCCCGGGCGCTTCGGTACGAAGTCGCCCTCGCCCGAGAAATGGCTCTCCTTGCCCTCGCGCTCGGGGAAGCGGAAATCGTTGTCGAAGATGAATTCCTCGTTGTGGAAGCAGTTCATCATCAGCGGCGCCGAGGTCGACGAGGCGAGCTTGGCGGACTCGGTGCCCGAGCCGTTGAAATGGCGGTACTTCGAGTTGAGCGGGAGCGCGAAGACGCTCTTCGGCCCCCATTCGAAGCTGTGGGTGCGCCCGTCCGCGGTCTCGATCGTCGTCGAGCCGCGCCCCGAGAGCACGTAGATCACCTCCTCGAACATGTGCTGCTGCGGCTCAGTGGCCTGACCCGGCAGGAGCTCCAGCAGAAACACCGACATGAAATCCCCGCGCCCCTTGAGGTGCACGAAAGCGGCGTTGCAGCCCATGCGAGGCCACGGCGCGGTCTCGACGTCGAACAGGTCGATGCAGAATTCCTCGGCGATCGGCGGCCCTTCGCGTTCGCACCAGAGCAGATAGGTGTCCTCCAGGAACCCCTCGCCGACGATGTCCTTCTCGTTTTGATAAAGCGCCATGGTCGTTGTCTCCTCGTGCCGCGCCCGTCAACACTAACGCCGGGGCAGCCCAAGGGAAAAAAAGATATCGGGCTAAGTGTCAGAGCGAATCGCTATGGGTGGCCCAGGCGGGCGGCGGCGGGCGCGCCGGCCCGCCCGTCCTCAGCCGGCCGCGAACAGCTTGATCCCGAGCGGGGCGGACTTGCCGGCGTTGGTGGGGGAGGTGTCGGCCGGGCAGGCGGATATGGCGGCGAGCACGTTCATCTCCGCGCGCAGGTCGATATAGTCGTCCTCGGCCACTGTCGTAGGCAGGATCGTGAACCCGCCCTCGGTATCGAGGTCGACGTTCATGAAGACGTTGAACACGTCCATCACCTCGTCGCCCGTCAGCCCGTAGGGGGCGAGCGCCTCCGTCAGATTCTCCTGGCAGGAGCGATGTTCGCCGATGGCGTCGCGGCGCTCGTAGAGCTTCGTCGAGCAGCGCCCGCCCATGTTGCCCCAGTGATTGGCGTAGGTGTCCTCGACGACCGTGAGCATCACGTTCTCGCGCGGCGGCTTGGAGTAGAAGTGCCGGAAGGATTTCGACGTGCCGGCTCCGAGAATGACGTTGGTCGCCCAGCTCTGGCCGACGTGGAACCACTCGCGCGGGTCGTCGGCGTTGTAGAAGACGCAGTCGCCGACCTGGCCGCCGACGATCTGGTGGATCCTCAGCACCTGTCCCTTCTCGACGACGAGCGCGCGGCCCTCGCGGGCGGGAATGGTGAACTCGTTGACGATCTCCACGGCTCTCAGCCCTTGCGTTTCAGGGTCCAGTCGTGCTCCGAGACATCGAAGACCACGCCGTTCGGGTCCTTGAACTTGGTCTCGGCTTCGACGCCGGGGTAGTCGCCCGGGAGCTCCATGAAGAAGCGGCCGCCGCCCGCTTCGATCCGGTCCGCGGTCGCCGCTTTGTCGTCAACCACCATGCCGAAATGGTGCAGCCCGGCCCAGTCCGGCCCGTTCTTGCCGCCGACCGTCCCCTCCGGGAAGTTGAGCAGCGTCAGGTTCACCGTCCCGTCGGACAGCATGATGGCGTTGCCGATCGGACTTTCCGCTTCCGAGACCCGGTCGAGCCCGAAGACCGCCTCGTAGAACGAAGCGGCCTTCTCAAGATCGGGCACCTGCATCGCGATATGCCGAAGCTTGCCCACCGCCGTGCTCCCCTGTTCCCGCCGTTGTGGCATTCTGGCCGCCGGATCTGGGGCTGTCCATCGCATGCGTATCCTGGAAGTCAGGGAAACGGCGATCCCGGTCGGCGCCTCCATGGCCAACGCGGCGATCGGGTTCGACGAGATGACGGCGAGCGCCGTGGCCGTTCGCACCGACAGGCGGGTCGGCGGGGCGCCGGTGATCGGCTACGCGCTCGACTCGGTCGGCCGCTACGCCCACGGCGGGCTGCTGCGCGAGCGGTTCGTCCCCCGGCTGGAGGCCGCGGCGGAGGCCGAGATCGCGGATCCGGAGACGGGTCTGCTCGACCCCATGCGCGCCTGGACCGTCATGATGCGGAACGAGAAGCCGGGCGGCCACGGCGAACGCTCGGCCGCCGTGGGCGTGCTCGACGCGGCGCTCTGGGACGCGGCGGCGAAGGCGGCTCACGTGCCGCTCTGGCGCCTGCTCGCCGACCGCTTCAACGGGGGCGGCGCGGACGAGACGGTCGAGATCTACGCCTCGGGCGGGCATTACCGGCCGGGCGAGCCGGTCGAGGCGCTGGCAAGCGAAGTGCGCGACGGCATGGCGCAGGGGTTCCGCACCTTCAAGATCAAGGTTGCCGGCGCCGCTCTCGACATCGACCGGGCGCGGATCGAGGCCGCGCTCGACGCGGTGGGCGAGGGGGGTCGGATCGCCGTCGACGCCAATGCGGCCCTCGACCGTGACAGCTGGCGCCCGATGGCCGCGATGCTGGGGGACTACGACCTCGCCTGGTTCGAGGAGCCCTGCGATCCGCTCGACTTCGAACTGACGCGGGAGATCGCGTCGGCCTATCCCGGGCCGCTGGCGACCGGCGAGAATCTCTTTTCGGCGGCGGACGCGCGCAACCTGCTGCGCTACGGCGGCCTCAGGAAGGACCGGGACCTGCTGCAGTTCGACGTCTCTCTCTCCTACGGTATCGCGGAATATCTGCGGATCGTGGACGCGGCGGAGCAGGCCGGCTGGTCGCGCCGCCGCCTCGTCCCCCATGCCGGGCACCTGTTCGCCCTCAACGTCGTTGCCGGCCTGGGTCTCGGCGGCCACGAAATCGCGCCCGACGCAAGCCTCGTACTCGGCGGTCTGCCCGATGGCTGCACCGTCAGCGACGGACGGCTCGCGCCCGGCGATCTGCCCGGCGTCGGCTTCGAGGGGAAGGCGAACGCGATGGCGGTACTCGGCGCGCTGATGGGCTGACGCGCCACTTGCCCAATCCGCGGCCTTGGCTACAGTGTCTTCCTGACAACGAGAACGGGAGGCTGGGAGTGAAGGCGCCGCGCTTCGCCTACAGACGGCCGGAAAGCCTCGACGAAGTCCTCGAGCTCCTCGCCGAGCACGGCGACGAGGCCCGCATACTCGCCGGCGGCCAGAGCCTGATGCCGACCCTGAACATGCGGCTTTCGCGGCCGCGTCTCCTGATCGACATCAACCGGATCGAAGACCTCAAGGGCATCTCGTTCGAGGAAGGGACGGTCAGGATCGGCGCGCTCGCCCGCCATGCCGAGGTGATGGACTCGCCCATCGTCGCAGAGCACCTGCCGATGATCGCCGAGGCGATGCCGCATGTCGCCCATGTCGCGATCCGGAACCGCGGCACGTTCGGCGGCAGCATCGCGCTCGCCGACCCCGCCGCCGAGCTCCCGGCCTGCGCGGTCGCGCTCGGCGCGGAGTTCGTGCTGGCCAGCGCGCGCGGCCGGCGGAGCGTCGTTGCGCGGTCCTTCTTCAACGGGCTCTACGAGACCGAGCGCGCCGACGACGAGCTCCTGGTCGAAACCCGCATCCCGGCGATCGCATCGGGCTACCGGTCGTCCTTCATGGAGCTCGCCCGGCGCCACGGCGACTTCGCGCTCGCCGGCGTGTGTTGCCACGCGAAGGTCGACGGGGACGTGTTGAGTGACGTCCGCCTCGCCTATTTCGGGAGCGAGGATCGGCCGCGCTTCGCCGATGCCGCCTCGGCCGCCGCCGAGGGCAAGGCGTGGTCCGACGACGTCAAGGAGGCGGTCAAGGAAGCGCTCGGCGGCGATCTCGACCCGATCGGGAATTTCCATGCGTCCGCCGCGACGCGGCTGCATCTGGCGCGGGTGCTGACCGGGCGCGCGATCGACCGCATGGTCGCGGCAGGCTGAGGAGGCGCAACGATGGACGAATTCGCCGACATCGAACTCACCGTCAACGGCGAGAAGATCGCCAAGCGTGTCGAGGCGCGCCAGCACCTGGTGGATTTCCTGCGGATCGAACTCGGCCTCACCGGGTCTCATCTGGGATGCGAGCACGGCGTCTGCGGCGCCTGCACGGTGCGGGTGGACGGCGCCATCGTGCGCGGCTGCCTGATGCTCGCGATCCAGGCCGACGGCGCCGACGTGTGGACCATCGAAGGCGTTTCGGATTCGGGCGAGATCGAGGATTTGCAGGAGGCGTTCATTAACCGCAACGCTCTGCAATGCGGCTACTGCACGCCCGGCATGCTGCTCACCGCGGCCGAGATGATGGAAGCGGGGCGCAAGATGACGCGCGCCGAGATCCGCGAGTTCCTGTCCGGCAATTACTGCCGCTGCACCGGCTATCACGCCATCGTGGACGCGGTCGAGACGACGATGGAGAGCCGCTTCGGTGGCTGATCCCGCGGGCGCCGTCGGGCGCCCCTTACCCCGCAGAGGCGCCCGGCGGCTCGCGTTCGGCCGGGGCAAGTACGCCGACGACCTCCGCTTTCCGGGACTGCTTCACCTTGCATTCGTCCGAAGCCCCTACGCGCACGCGCGGATCCTCGGGATCGACCCGGCCCCGGCGCTGGCGGCGGTCCCGAACGCCCGGGTCTTCAACGGCGCCGAGATCGCCGCCGTCTGCGCGCCGTGGCAGGGGACGATGGACCACCTGCCGACGATGGTCTCGCCGCCGCAGCACGTTGTCGCGGTCGACCGTGCCGTCTGGCAGGGCGAACCGGTCGCCGCCGTGGTTGCCGCGAGCCGCGCCGAGGCCGAGGACGCCGCCGGCGAGGTCGCGGTCGAATGGGAGCCGCTGCCCGCCGCGGCGGTGCGCGACCGGACGCTGGACGAGGACGCCGCGCTGGTCCATCCGGAGCTCGGCAGCAATCTGTGCTTTTCGACGACGATCGGCGCCGGCGATTCGGAAACCGCGCTCGACGGGGCCGCGCATGTCGTCGAGGGCCGTTTTTCCTTCGCCCGTCACAGCGGCATCCCGCTCGAAATGCGCACGGTCATCGCCGACTACGACCCCGGCGAGGGCACGCTCACCGTGCACGGCAGCCACCAGTCGCCGTGGCACCAGCAGGACACGCTGTCGCGCCATCTAGGGATTCCGGAACACCTGGTCCGTGTGGTGGCGCCCGACATCGGCGGCGGGTTCGGCATCAAGCTCCACATCTACGGCGACGAGATCGCGGTTTCCGCCGTCAGCAAGCTCCTCGGACGGCCGGTCAAGTACGTCGTCGACCGGATGGAGGCCTTCGTCAGCGACGTCCATGCCCGCGACCAGGCGGTCGGCGCCCGGCTGGGGGTGGACGAGGACGGGCGGATCCGGGGGCTTTCGGTCGACGCCCTGACCTCGCTCGGCGCGTACGGCTCGCTCGGGCGGCCGCCGATCAGCGAAGGCATGATGACGATCATGATGGCGGCCGGCGCCTACGCCAACGCGCATTACGACGCCCGGCTGCGCGTCGCCTTCCAGAACAAGCCGCCGTCGGGGATGTACCGCGCCGTCGGCCAGCCGATCGCCTGCGCGGTGGCGGAGCAGCTTCTCGACTGGGCCGCCGACGCGGCCGGCATAGATCCGGTGGAGATGCGGCGGCGCAACTACTGGAACGACGAAGACTATCCGCTCAGGACCCCCGGCGGGCTCGCGATCAAACGGCTCAGCCCCCGGCGGTGTCTGGACAAGCTGGTCGGGATGATGAACTACGACGCGCTTCGCGCCGAGCAAACGGAACTGCGGAAAGCCGGAATCCATCGCGGCATCGGGGTCGCGACCTTTCTCGAGATGACCTCCGTGGGGCCCGCCTATTACGGCCCGTCCGGCGCCCATATCAGCACCCAGGACGGCGCGACGGTGCGGCTGGAACCCTCCGGCGCGGTCCGCTGCGTCACCTCGGTGATCGAGCTGGGGCAGGGGACCCACGCCGCGCTCGCCCAGATCGTCGCCGACCGGCTCGG
>JAPPHW010000445.1:0-2950 GCA_028820945.1 Defluviicoccus sp. | reverse complement strand
TCGAGACCGGCGAAATCCGGCTGCTCGATCACTGGGTGGTCGAGGATTGCGGGCGGATCGTCAACCCGCTCCTGGTCGAGGAGCAGATCAGGGGCGGCGTCGTGCAGGGCATCGGCGGCGCGTTGTTCGAGGAGTGCCGCTACGACGAGGACGGCCAGATGCTGAACGCGAGCTTCGTCGACTATCTGGTCCCCATGGCGGCGGGGTTGCCGGACATCCATGTCGGGCATGTCGAGACCCCGATCGAAGAGACCGCGCTCGGCACCAAGGGGGCGGGCGAGGCCGGCACGGTCGGCGCGCCGGCCGCGATCATGCTCGCGATCAACGACGCGCTCAGGCCCCTGGGCGCGCGGGTGACGAGCCTTCCGATCACGCCGGAGTCGATCCTGGAGGCGGTGGCGGCATCCGGAGGCCGTTAGTTTCGCGCTTCACGGTCCGGCCTGCCGTTCCCTCCGAGCCAGCCTCCCTTCCCCGTAGTCCGTCGGCGCCGTTCGCCGAGCGCAGCGGCGTTGCCCCGACGTATCTTGTAGGATACGATTGACCGGTGGTCGAAGTTCGCCAGACCGATGCGTACGACAATTGGTTCCGGAAACTTCGCGACAGACGGGCCAAGGCGCGCATTCTCATCCGCATCCATCGTTTGTCGCTGGGCAATCCGGGGGATGTGCGGCCGGTGGGCGGCGGCGTCTCGGAACTTCGGATCGACCATGGGCCGGGCTATCGCGTGTATTTCCATCCGGTCGATAGAGAAACGGTCGTGCTGCTGGTCGGCGGCGACAAGCGAACCCAGCGGCAGGACATCGAAAGAGCGCGTGGTCTCGCGCAGGAGCTGGTGAAAGGGGAAATCGATGAACGATTCCGGGAGCCGCGCCGCTGCCGCAAGGGCGAAGACGCTCCCTTGGGATGCGGCGGACTATCTCGATGACCTCGATGACGTGGTGGCTTACCTGGAAGCGGCGTTCGAGGACGGCGATCCGCGCGTCATCGCGGCGGCGCTCGGAGACATCGCGCGGTCCAGGGGGATGACCGCCGTCGCGGCGAAAACCGGATTGGGCAGGGAAAGCCTCTACAAGGCGCTTTCCGGCGACGGGAATCCCGGTTTCGCAACCGTGCTCGGCGTCATGAAGGCCCTGGGCCTCCGGCTGCGCCCCCTGGAGGCCGAACGGGGACCGGGCATGCCGGCCGGGGACGGCGCAACCGGCTGGAGCGGCGGCTACGCGCTGCCGCACCCCGACCTTTACGTGCTGAGCGGGAATTCCGCGACGCGCCCGGCAAGGCGCGCGTCCGAGCATCGCTAGCGGGTGCCCGAAGCCGGCGGAGGCGAAGCGATGAACGGCGTGCGGTTCCTGAAGCTGATCGGCGACGCTCGGGCATTCCTGCAGTCTGCCTCATTGATCGAGCGTGAAATCGCCAGGTTGCAGGTCAGGGACGGAGACCTTTCGCCGGTCGGAGGCGCATCGGGCTGGCCTTCGCACACCGTCTGGGAATCCCTGAAGACGGCGAGCCATTTCAATCTTGCGATCGCTCTGGAGCTCAGGCTGAAGTGCCTTCTGCACCTGGATGGCGCCAAACCTCCGAAGGGTCGTGACGGGCATCGCCTCGTCGGGCTCTACGACCGGTTCGGCGCGCGCGGGGTCTCTACGGCAGCCGAGCTGGAGCGGCTGTTCGGGGAGGCCATGAACGAGCACCCGTTCGAGCTGGTTGCGTTTCTGAGCACCGACGATCCCGCGGTTCCCGAAGGCCCCGCCCACCGGCGGCTGCAAAGCCTGAGAGACCTCTTCGCCTACATGGATGAGGACGTGGAACTGTGGAGAAAACGGTACGCTTGGGAGCATGCCGCCGGCGGGCAATGGCAGCACTACATCGACGACCTGAGCGCGTTTTTCGCGTTTCTCGATACTTCGGAAACCCTTGCCATGGAGATGGCGCGGAAGCAGGGAATCGTTCGGTAGCCACCGCTTCCAGCCGCGGCGACGCCGCGTATCGAACGACGCCTACCCCGCGTCCGCCAGCGCGGCCAGCCTTTCGGCGATCGGCGGCGGGGCCCAGCCGGTCTCGATGCCGAGATCGGCGAGCAGCACCTGGGCCGCGTTGTAGCCGGGCAGGCCGGTAACGTTGCCGCCCGGGTGCGAGGCCGAGCCGCACAGATAGAGCCCGTCGAGATGCGCGCGATAGCGCCCGGCGCCGGGAAACGGCCGGTCGGCGCCGATCTGGCCGTTGGTGAAGGCGCCGACCAGCAGGTCGCCATAACGCATGTTGGGGAGCGTGCGCTCGACATCGAGCGGGCTGCGCGTAAACCGGTCGATCGCCGCGTCCGCGAGGTTGGGCGCGTAGCGGCGCCACAGATCGAGCATGACCTCGCCGTGCGCGTCCTTCGCCGCGTCCCAGTTGGCAGGATCGCCGCGGAGCCGATAGGGCAGCTTTTCCCACATGAAGGCGGTGTGCTTGCCGGTCGGCGCCTGCGAGGGGTCGAACTGAGTCGGGCAGGCGCCCCACATCACCGTCGGCGGGATCGTCCCCGCCTCGTGGTGGCGCACGATCTCGGGATACTGCGAGACGTGCTCGAGCCCCATGATGACCATGAACGCGGCCTCCAGCGCTGGGTCGTTGTCGGCGGCGGCGTAGCGCGGCGGCTCGGAGAGGTTGAGATTGAGCGCGAACAGCGGCGCGATGAGGTTGTAGGCGAAGCCCTCGACCTTGCGCCGCCAGTCGTCGGGCAGGTGCGCCGGCTCCAGCAGGTTGAGAAACGTCTGGTGGGGGTTGAGCGAGGAGGCGACGAAACGGTGCGCCATATGGACGTCGCCCGCGTCGGTCTCGACTCCGACGGCGCGCCCCTGCTCGACCAGGATGCGGCGCGGGGTCGTCGCCACCAGGATGTCGCCGCCCGCCTCGCGAACGGCGCGTTCCAGCGCCACCGCCAGCATGTGCGCGCCGCCCACGGTCATCTGCG
>JAPPHW010000450.1 GCA_028820945.1 Defluviicoccus sp. | reverse complement strand
CTGTTCGCGGCGACCGGCATCGGCAACGGCTCGACCTTCCGCACCATCGCCATCGTGTTCGACCGGGAGCAGGCCGGCCCGGTGCTGGGCTGGACCTCGGCGGTCGCCGCCTACGGCGCCTTCATCATCCCCAAGGTGTTCGGCGAGCAGATCAAGGCGACCACGCCGGAATACGCGCTCTACGGCTTCGCCGCGTTTTATATGCTGTGCATCTTCATCAACTGGTGGTTTTATCTGCGCAAGAACGCCTATGTGAAGAACCCGTGAGGAGACCGGATCGATGAGCCACTTCCTCGATCGGCTGACCTTTTTCCGCAAGACCGTCGATACCTTCGCCGACGGGCACGGCATCGTCACCAACGAGGACCGCGACTGGGAGGAGTCCTACCGGGCACGCTGGCAGCACGACAAGATCGTGCGCTCGACCCACGGGGTGAACTGCACCGGCTCGTGCAGCTGGAAGATCTACGTCAAGGGCGGAATCATCACCTGGGAGACGCAGCAGACCGACTACCCCCGGACCCGGCCGGACCTCCCCAACCACGAGCCGCGCGGCTGTTCGCGGGGCGCGAGCTACTCCTGGTACATCTACAGCGCCAACCGGCTCAAATACCCGCTGGTGCGCAGCCGGCTGGTGCGCCACTGGCGCGAGGCGCGCAAGACCATGGCGCCGGTCGCCGCCTGGGCGTCGATCGTGGAGGACGCGGAGACGCGCCGCGACTACCAGCGCGTGCGCGGGCTCGGCGGTTTCGTGCGCTCCGACTGGGACGAGGTCAACGAGATCGTCGCGGCGGCCAATGTCTACACCGTCAGGACCCACGGGCCCGACCGCGTCATCGGCTTCTCGCCGATCCCCGCCATGTCGATGGTCTCCTACGCCGCCGGATCGCGCTATTTGTCGCTGATCGGCGGCGTCTGCATGAGCTTCTACGACTGGTATTGCGACCTGCCGCCGTCGAGCCCGCAGACCTGGGGCGAGCAGACCGACGTGCCGGAAAGCGCGGACTGGTACAACTCCACCTTCCTGATGATGTGGGGCTCGAACGTGCCGCAGACGCGCACGCCCGACGCCCATTTCATGACCGAGGTCCGCTACAAGGGCGCGACCACGGTGACGGTGACGCCGGATTACAGCGAGGCGTCGAAATTCGCCGATATCTGGCTCAACCCCAAGCAAGGCACCGACGCCGCGCTGGCGCTGGCGATGGGCCACGTGATCCTGAAGGAATGGCATCTCGAGGGCAGGAGCGCCTATTTCGAGGACTATTGCCGGCGCTACACCGACATGCCCCTTCTCGTGACCCTGCGCCAGACCGATGGCGGCCATGTGCCCGACCGCATGCTGCGCGCCGCCGACCTGCCGGGCGCGCTGGACCAGTCGAACAACCCGGAATGGAAGACCGTCGCCATCGACGAGACGAGGGACGACGCCCCGGTCTGCCCGGTCGGCTCGATCGGCTTCCGCTGGGGCGAACAGGGCAAGTGGAACATCGAGGAGAAGGACGGCGCCGACGGCGAGGCCACCCGGCTGCGGCTCAGCCTGATCGACATAAGCGACGATGTCGCCTCGGTCGGCTTCCCCTATTTCGGCAATACCAGCCACGACCATTTCGCCGGCACCGACCATGAGGAGGTGCTGTGGCGCAACGTGCCGGTTAAGCGGATCGCCACCGGCGACGGCGAGGTCCTGGTCGCCACGGTCTACGACCTGTTCGTCGCCAATTACGGGCTGGATCGCGGCCTCGGCGGCGCCAACGTGGCGGCCGATTTCGACGACGACGTGCCCTATACGCCGGCCTGGCAGGAGCGCATCACCGGGGTCGCGCGCGACAAGGTTGTCGCGGTCGCGCGCCAGTTCGCCGACAACGCGCACAAGACCGAGGGGCGGTCGATGGTGATCGTCGGCGCCGCGCTCAACCACTGGTACCACATGGACATGATCTACCGCGGCATCATCAACATGCTGGTGATGTGCGGATGCATCGGCAAGTCCGGCGGCGGCTGGTCGCATTACGTGGGCCAGGAGAAGCTCAGGCCGCAGACCGGCTGGCAGCCGCTCGCCTTCGCGCTCGACTGGAACCGGCCGCCGCGGCACATGAACAGCACGTCCTTCTGGTACGCTCACAGCGACCAGTGGCGCTACGAGAAGCTGGCGGTCGACGAGATCGTCTCGCCGCTCGCGCCGGCGGGCGAGTGGACCGAGCTGAGCCTGATCGACTTCAACGTCCGTTCCGAGCGCATGGGCTGGCTGCCCTCGGCGCCGCAGCTCGCGACCAACCCGCTGGCGCTGACCCGCAACGCCGGCGACGGGGACCCCGTCGCGGCGGCGGTCGCCGGGCTCCGGGACGGCAGCCTGCGCCTGTCGTGCGAGGACCCGGACGACCCGGCGAACTGGCCGCGCAATTTGTTCGTCTGGCGCTCCAACCTGCTGGGCTCGAGCGGCAAGGGCCACGAGTACTTCCTCAAGCACCTTCTCGGCACCCAGCACGGCGTGCAGGGCAAGGAGCTCGGCCAGGCGGGCGACAAGAAGCCGGTCGAGGTCGCGTGGCACGACGCGGCGCCGGAGGGCAAGCTCGACCTGCTGGTCACCCTCGATTTCCGCATGTCGACCACCTGCCTCTACTCCGACATCGTGCTGCCGACCGCGACCTGGTACGAGAAGAACGACCTCAACACGTCGGACATGCACCCCTTCATCCACCCGCTGTCGGCTGCCGTCGACCCGGTGTGGGAGACCCGCAGCGACTGGGAGATCTTCAAGGGCATCGCGAAGAAGTTCTCCGAGGTCGCGGACGGCGAGCTCGGCGTCGAGCGCGACCTGGTGCTGGTGCCCACCCTGCACGACACGCCGGCGGAGCTCGCCCAGGCGACCGAGGTCAGGGACTGGAAGAAGGGCGAGTGCGAACCCGTGCCCGGCAAGACCATGCCCAACATGGTGGTCGTCGAGCGCGACTATCCCTCCACTTACAGGAAGTTCACCGCGCTGGGGCCGCTGATGACCGAGGCCGGAAACGGCGGCAAGGGCATCGCCTGGAACACCGAGGACGAGGTCGCGTTCCTCAAGCGGCTGAACGGCGAGGTGCGCGAGGAGGGGGTCTCCAGGGGGCTGGCGCGTATCGAGAGCGATATCGACGCGACCGAGGTGGTGCTGACGCTCGCGCCGGAGACCAACGGGAACGTCGCGGTCAAGGCGTGGGCGGCGCTCGGCAAGGCGACCGGGCGCGAGCACGAGCACCTTGCCGCGGCGCGCGAGGAGGACAAGCTCCGCTTCCACGACCTCCAGGCGCAGCCGCGCAAGATCATCTCGTCCCCCACCTGGTCCGGCGTCGAGGCCGAGCACGTCACCTACACCGCGGGCTACACCAACGTGCACGAGCTGATCCCGTGGCGCACGCTGTCGGGCCGCCAGCAGCTCTACCAGGACCATCTGTGGATGCGCGCCTTCGGCGAACAGCTCTGCGTCTACAAGCCGCCGATCGACACCAAGACGGTCAAGCCGCTGATCGACGACAAGGACAACGGCAGCCCGCAGGTGGTGCTCAACTTCATCACCCCGCACCAGAAATGGGGCATCCACTCGACCTATACCGACAACCTGCTGATGCTGACGCTGTCGCGCGGCGGGCCGATCGTCTGGATCAGCGAGATCGACGCCCGCAAGGCCGGCATCGAGGACAATGACTGGATCGAGGCCTACAACGCCAACGGCGCGCTGGTCGCGCGCGCCGTGGTCAGCCAGCGCGTGCCGGAGGGCATGACGCTGATGTATCACGCCCAGGAGAAGATCGTGAACGTGCCGGGCAGCGAGGTGACGGGGTCGCGCGGCGGCATCCACAACTCGGTCACCCGGGCCACGGTCAAGCCGACCCACATGGTCGGCGGCTACGCCCAGCAATCCTACGGCTTCAACTATTACGGCACCGTCGGCTCGAACCGCGACGAGTTCGTGATCGTGCGCAAGATGCAGACGGTCGACTGGCTGGAAGGCCCCTACCGGGGCCCTGCCATGGAATCGGCCATGGAATCGGCGATGGAGGCGGCGGAATGAAGATTCGCGCGCAGATCGGCAAGGTCCTGAACCTCGACAAGTGCATCGGCTGCCACACCTGCTCGGTGACCTGCAAGAATGTCTGGACCAGCCGCGAGGGCATGGAATACGTCTGGTTCAACAATGTCGAGACCAAGCCCGGCGTCGGCTATCCCAAGGAATGGGAGAACCAGGAGGTCTGGAACGGCGGCTGGGTGCGCAAGAAGAACGGCCGCATCGTGCCGAAGATGGGCGGCAAGCTGCGCATCCTGGCGAAGATATTCGCCAATCCGGACATGCCGCAGATCGACGACTATTACGAGCCCTTCACCTTCGACTACGAGCATCTGCACAACGCGCCCGAATCCCAGGCGCCGCCCACGGCGCGGCCGCGCTCGCTGATCAGCGGCGAGCGGATGGACAAGGTGAAATGGGGTCCGAACTGGGAGGAAATCCTCGGCGGCGAATTCTCCAAGCGCAGCAAGGACGTGAATTTCGAGGCGCTCGAAAAGGACATCTACGGCCAGTTCGAAAACACCTTCATGATGTACCTGCCGCGGCTGTGCGAGCACTGCCTGAACCCGAGCTGCGTCGCGGCCTGCCCGTCGGGCGCGATCTACAAGCGCGAAGAGGACGGCATCGTCCTGATCGACCAGGACAAGTGCCGCGGCTGGCGCATGTGCGTCTCGGCCTGCCCCTACAAGAAGATCTATTACAACTGGCGGTCCGGGAAGTCGGAGAAATGCATCTTCTGCTACCCGCGCATCGAGGCCGGTCAACCGACCGTCTGCTCGGAGACCTGCGTCGGGCGCATCCGCTATCTCGGCGTGCTGCTCTACGACGCCGACCGGATCGAGCAGGCGGCGGCGGCGGAAGACCCGCAGGATTTGTACCAGGCGCAGCTCGACATCTTCCTCGACCCCTCCGACCCCGAGGTGGCGCGCCAGGCGCTCGCCGACGGGGTGCCGCAGGCGTGGCTCGACGCGGCGCGGAAATCCCCGGTCTGGCGCATGGCGATGGACTGGAAGGTCGCCTTCCCTCTGCACCCGGAATACCGCACGCTCCCGATGGTGTGGTACGTGCCGCCGCTGTCGCCGATCCAGTCGGCGGCGGAGGCGGGCGCGCTCGGCCATGACGGGCTAATCCCCGACGTCTCGCAGCTCCGCATCCCGCTCAAATACCTCGCCAACATGCTCACCGCCGGCGACGAGGCGCCGGTCAGGCTGGCGCTCGAGCGGATGCTCGCCATGCGGGCCTACATGCGGGCGAGGCATGTCGACGGACGCCGCGAGCTGGGCGCGCTGGAGCGGGTCGGGCTCACCGAGGCCGATATCGAGGACATGTACCAGACCATGGCGATCGCCAACTACGAGGACCGCTTCGTGATCCCGACCACGCACCGGGAATACGCCGAAGAGGCCTTCGACCTGCGCGGCGAGTGCGGCTTCAGCTTCGGCGACGGGTGCAGCGGCGGCACCGGCAAGCTCGACCTGTTCAGCCACGAGGTGCGGGTGGGTCCCAGCGCCGGCGGGCGCTCGGACAAGGCGGGTGCGGTGCGATGAAGACCTACCGGGCGCTGGCGGCGCTGCTGCAATATCCCACCGCCGAGCTCGCCGGGGCGGCGGGCGAGATCGCCGCCGCGGCGAGGGAAGATGCGCTTCTGTCCCGGGCGAGCCTCAAGGGGGTCGAACGCGTGGCGGCGCAGCTCGCCGTGGGCGACCTGCTGACCGCGCAGGAGAGCTATGTCGGGCTTTTCGACCGCTCGCGCAGCCTGTCGCTGCACCTGTTCGAGCATATCCACGGCGAGTCCCGCGACCGCGGCCAGGCGATGGTCAACCTCGCGGCGCATTACGAGACCCGCGGCTACTCGATCGACGGCAACGAGCTGCCCGACTACCTGCCGCTGTTCCTCGAATTCCTGTCGCTGACCGACCCCCGGGAGGCGGCAGATCTGCTGGCCGACGTGGTCCATATCCTGGCCGCGATCCGCATCCGGCTGGAGCGGCGGGGCAGCGACTATGCCGGTCTTTTCCAGGCGCTTGAGGAGCTCGCCGCGCGGCGGCCCGACGATGCCGCGGTGGCGAGTCTTCTGGAGCGGGACAAGTCGCCCGAGGCGGAGGCCGCCGAGCTCGACAAGGAGTGGGAGGAGGCGCCCGCCTTCGCCGGCGCCGGTGACGGCGAGTGCCCGGCCGCGCGCGACACCCTCAACCGGATGGCGGAACTTTCCGCCGGCGCCGGACCCGACGGTCGGGAGGGAGCATGACCATGGCCGACTGGTTGCACATCCTGGTCTTCGGCTACTACCCCTATTTCGCGGCGACGGTGTTCCTGGCCGGCAGCCTGATCCGTTTCGACCGCGAGCAATACACCTGGCGCAGCGGGTCGAGCCAGCTGCTGCGCCGCCGCCAGCTGGTGTGGGGCAGCGTGCTGTTCCACATCGGCATCCTGCTCCTGTTCCTCGGCCATCTGGTCGGCCTGCTGACCCCGACGGAGATCTACCACGCCTTCGGCCTCTCGTCGGGCGCCAAGCAGGTGCTGGCGATCATGGCCGGGGGGATCTTCGGCGTGGCCTGCTTCGTCGGCCTGACCATGCTGCTGCACCGCCGGCTGTTCGACCCGCGCATCCGCCGCACGTCGAGCCCGATGGACATCGCGATCCTCGCCATATTGTGGGTGCAGCTGGTGCTCGGCCTGGCCACCCTGCCGCTCTCCTGGGCGCATCGCGAGCACGGCGAGGTCATGGTCACGCTGTCGCTCTGGGCGCAGAAGATCGTCACCTTCCAGGCCGACGCGGCGCTGCACGTGGCCGATGTCAGCTGGGTCTACAAGGCGCATATCTTTCTCGGCGTCACCATCTTCCTGATCTTCCCGTTCAGCCGCCTGGTCCATATCTGGAGCGCGCCGGTCGGCTATCTGGGACGCCGGGGCTACCAGGTGGTGCGCACCCGCGAAGGGCGCCGCGTCGCGTGAGAAGGCGATGACCGGAATCCGCGTCAACAACCGCCGCATCGAGGAAGACGAGATCCTGCGCGAGATGCAGTACCACCCGGCCGGCGATGCCGCTGCCGCGCGCCACGCCGCGGCCCAATGGCTGGTGATCCGCGCGCTGCTTCTGGATCGCGCCCGCGCTCTGGGGATCGACGAGGAGGACGAATCGGCCGCCGTCCAGACGGTGATCGAGCGGGAGGTGGACATCCCCGCGCCCAGCGAGGACGAATGCCGCCGCTATTTCGACAACAACAAGCAGCGCTTCCGCAGCCCCGACCTGGTCGAGGCCGCGCACATATTGCTGTCCGCGGCACCGGACGACGAGGCGCGCCGCGCCGAGGCCGAGGCGCAAGCGGGCGAATTGATCGACACGCTCACCCGCGCGCCGGAGCGTTTCGGCGAGCTGGCGCGGGCCCATTCGGCCTGCGACTCCAGGCACGAGGACGGGAGGCTGGGCCAGGTCTCGCGCGGCGACACGGTGCCCGAGATGGAGACCTTCCTGTTCAACCTGGAAGAGGGGCAGCTCTCGCCGGTGCCGGTGAAGACCCGTTACGGCATCCATGTCGTGCGCGTCGACAAGCAGCTCCCCGGGCGGACCCTGCCCTACGAGACCGTGGCCGACAGGGTGGCGGAGTATTTGAAGGACGCGTCCTGGCGCCGCGCGTTCCGGCAATATGTCCAGCTGCTCGCCGGGGACGCCCGCATCTCCGGCTTCGACATCGCCGCCGCGGACACGCCGCTGGTGCAGTAATCCCGCCCTTGCCGATGCGGTAACCGCGGCACATCGCGTTCGGCTCGGGATGCGCAAGCGGTCCGGGGCCGGGAGCGGCGAGATCGTCCAGCGCGCTACCGGCCGGCAGGCCCCTGGCGGCGAAGCGAGGCGACGATGCCGGGCATGATCCGACGCAGGTGCAGCAGGATGAACGACGCGCCCTGCTGGTCGGCGAACGCCCCGTAGGTCGGCGATCCGACGATGCGCAGATGCGGGTCCGCCCGACCGCCGGCGCCGATCGCGCGGCATTCCGGATCGACGCCGAAGCCGATTCCGATCGGATGGGGCGCCGCGTATCCGCGCGCCGCCAGCCTCCGCAGCAGGGGATTCGTCGAGCGGTCCGCCCGCATGCCCGGCCCGGTGCAGTTCACGATGGCATCGAAGGTTTCCCGGCGGCGTTCGCCGCCGCCTCTGCGCCGCAGGGCAACCAACAGCGCCTCGCCGTCGCGCGCCGCGGATACGCAGGTCGCCGCCTCGAACGAGACTTGCCCGGCGGCTTCCGCCTCGGCGATGCGAACCTCGATCTGCGGCGGGAGCTGGAAGCGGTGGACGTCGTACCAGACCCGCAGGTGGCGCAGGAACCGGCGCTTCTCCGCCAAAGGCAGGGCGGGCCACAGATCCCAGACCGAATCCCTGAGATCGGCGAACGGCTCCAGCCAGGTGCCGCCGGCGGCATCGGCCCGCATCGCCTCGGAGCGCAGCGTCCGCAGCAGTCCGCGCACGCTCGCGGGCCGGCCATGCGCCGCGGCGAACAGGGAAACCGGCCGGACGATGCGTTCGACGAGATCGGGGGGAGGACCGGAGCCCGCCTCCGGCCGCGGCCGGGTGCGCAGTCCGTGGCGCGAGACCGCCGCGATCGGCCCCCGATGTCCCGACCGCAGCAGGACGGCGATCGCGTCCGAGGCGGTTTGCGCCATGCCGAGCAGCAGGACCCTGGCATCGGCGGGGATCTTCCGCAGCCGGGCGGTGTCCCACGGGTCGCCGAGGAAGCCGGAACCGTCCGAGAGCGGGCCGTCGAAGGGCGGCGGCGCGTGCGGGCGATCGTAGCCGGTGGCGATGACCGCGAGGCCCGCCGACAATTCCCGCCCGCCGTCCAGGGTCAGCCGGTAGCCACCCTCTGTCCGCTTCGCGTCCAGAACGCGCGAGCGGACATGCCGGATCGCCGAGCCCGATTGGTTGCCGTCGATATGCGCGCGGAGCTGCTCTTCGACATAGCGCCCGAAGACGCCGCGGCGCATGTAGATGTTGCCGTCCGCGGCCAGCGCCTCGGGGTCGCGCGCGGCGCCGCCTTGCGCTTCATACCAGTCCCGCAGGTGATCCGGCGCGTCGGGATAGACCAGGTGCACCGCCAGCGGCGCGTTGAGCCGATGGTCGGGATCGTCGGTGTCGTAGGCGAGGCCGCGGCCGGGCCGGGCGCGCGGCTCGACGATCGCGATGTCGAGCGGCCGTTCGGCCATGCGCGACAGGTGGATCGCGAAGACCGCGCCGGTGAACCCGCCGCCGACGATGGCGACATCGACCGCCGTCATCGAAGGTTCCCCGGCGCCGCGCCGGCTATTGCATCGTGCTCGGCAGCCAGGTCGCCAGCTCCGGGACCGCCACCAGAAGCGCGATCAGGAGCACCTCCGCGACGACGAAGGGCAGCACGCCCGAGTAGATGCGCGACAGCGGCACGTCCGGCGCCATGCCCTTGATGATGAAGACGTTCATGCCGACCGGCGGGGTAATCAGCCCGAGCTCGACCACCATGACGACGATGACGCCGAACCAGACGGGATCGAATCCGAGCTGCAGCACGATCGGAAAGAAGATCGGGATGGTGAGCAGGATCATCGCCAGCGCGTCGAGCGCGCAGCCGAGCAGCAGGTAGATCACGAGTATGACCGCCATGGTGACGAACGGTCCCGTGCCCAGCCCGTCGACCCAGCTCCCGAGCGCGTCGGCAAGCCCGCCCAGGGTGAGAAACTTGTTCAACAGAATCGCGCCGATCAGGATGGTGAAGATCATCGCCGTGGTCTTGATCGTCTCGAGCAGGCAGGAGCCCAGCCGCTTCCCGGCGAACAGCCCGAGCCAGACATAGAAGACATGGGCGACGAAGATGCCCGCATAGGCGAGATATCCCACCCAGCCGGGCCAGCCCGCGGCCTCGGCGCCGGTCGACAGGTTGACGACGACGGCGACGAACAGAACCGACAGCGAGGCGACGAGCAGGATGTTCGCGGCCCGCAGCAGCCTCTTGCGCCCGGGCGGCGCGTCGCGGGTCCAGGTGTTGACCGCGAGGTCGAAGGCGCCCATGGCGCCGATGCCGGCGGCCTCGGTCGGCGTGAACGCGCCGGTATAGATGCCGCCGATCACCAGGACGAACAGGACGATGGTCGCCCACACGTCCTTGACCGCGGCCAGCTTCCGGCGCGCGGACGCGCGCGCGCCGGGCGGGCCCATCCCCGGGTTGCGGTGCGCGATGATCGACACCGTCGCCATGAAGACGAGGACGGTCAAGATGCCGGGGACGATGCCGGCGGCGAAGAGCTGGCCGATATCGGACTCGGTGAGGATGCCGTAGAGCACCAGGATGACGCTCGGCGGGATCAGGATCCCGATCGTGCCGCCTGCGGCGATCGCGCCGGTCGCCAGCCGCTCGTCGTAGCGGTAGCGCCGCATCTCGGGCAGCGCGACCTGGCTCATCGTCGCCGCCGTGGCCAGGCTCGACCCGCAGATCGCGGCGAACGCGCCGCAGCCGCCGATGGTCGCCAGCGCCAGCCCGCCGCGCCGGTGCCCGAGCCAGGCGTTGCACGACCGGTAGAGGTCTTCCGACAGCCCGGAGCCTGTGGCGAAGAAGCCCATCAGCACGAAGAGCGGGACGACGCTGAGCTCGTTGGTGATCACCGTCTCGTAGACGGTCAGGCCGAGCAGGGAGAGCGACGGCTCGACGCCGATCAGCAGGACCGCGCCCGCGGCGCCGACAGCGCCCATCGCGAAGCCGATCGGCATGCCGATCGCGAGCAGCACGAACATCGCGACGAGGCCGACCAGGTTGAGGACGATCGGATCCATCGCGGGCGGGCGGGTTCCGGCTCAGCCGGCGCCGGGGCCGGAAGGGGGATGGGCCGCGTCCGGGGCCGCCGTTCCGGCGGCGATGCGGATCGCCCGGATCCACTGCATCGCCAGCGCGGCGAACATCACGAGCGAGCACAGCACCATGACGACGGTCACCGGCCATAACGGTATCTCCCAGATCTGGGTCAGATTGCCGTTGTTCCGCTGGACAGCCGCCAGCTCGCCCAGGCGCCAGCAGATCAACGCGACGAAGAGCAGCGACACCGCATAGGTGACGCTGTCGAACCCCGCTTGCCAGCGCGGCGGGAGATGGGAGATGACGATGTCGACGCGGGTGTGGCCGCGCAGGAAGGTGGTGAGGCCGATCGCCAGGAAGACCGTCAGCCCCATCAACAGCTCGGTCGCCTCGACCTTGGCCGTGATCGGCGCGGAAAGCAGCTCCCGACCAAGCACGTCGACGAAGGTCAACAGGGTCATCGACGCGAGCGTCGCCGCGCTGAGCCAGGCGAGCCGCGAGGCGGCCCGCCCGGCCAGCGCGGCGAACCGCCCTGGCAGGAACGCGCTCACGCAGCCGTCGCGGCGGCTACTCGATCGAGGCGACCGACGCCTTCAGATCGGCCAGCAGCGCCTCGCCGTCATGGCCCGCCTTCTTCATCTTCGCCAGATATTCGACGACGATCTTGTCCGTCCTCGCCGACCACTTCTCGAACTCCGCCGGCGTGATCTCTTCGATCGTGTTTCCGTTGTCCCGGGCGATCTGCCTGCCGATCTTGTCGCCCTCGTCCCAGTGCTTGCCGATCAGCTTGGCACCGGCGCGGCCGCCCGCCTCGGTCAGCGCGTCCCGCGCTTCCCGGCTCAGCGACGCCCATTTCTTCTTGTTCATCGTCAGGAAGAAGGGAACCGTGTACAGCCCGCCGGGCACCAGAAGGTGGTGCGTGACGAGCTTCTCCAGGCGGAAGCCCCTGATCGCCTCGAACGGGAAGAACGCGCCGGCGGTGATGCCGCGGAGCAGGCTCTCATGCGCCTTGGTCGCCGGCATCGCGACGGGTACGGCGCCCAGCTGCTTGGCGAGGAAGATGCCGCCGCCGCCGACCCGGAGCTTCACCCCTTGCAGGTCTTCGAGCGTGGCGATCCGCTTCTTGGTGTGGAGTATGCCCGGCCCGTGGACCCACACCGTGAGCAGGTGGGTGTCCGCGAACTCCTTGGCGATCAGGCCGTTCTTCTCGTACCACATCCAGGCGGCCTGGCTGCCGACGACGGCGCTCGGCGACAGGAAGGGAATCTCCCACAGCCGCAGCGCGACGAAGCGCCCCGGGGTATAGGCGGGCACGCCCCAGGCGATGTCGCGAATGCCGTTGACCGCCAGGTCGTACTGCCCGGGCGGCTTGGCCAGCGCCGTCTTGTCGACGGTCAGCTTCAGCTTCCCGCCGGACGCCTGTTTCGCCGATTCCGCCCATTCGGCCAGGGTGTTCGTCATGTGATGCACCGACGGCACCCAGTTGGCGATCCGGACGGTTTCCGCCTGGGCCGAGACCGGCGCGAGCGCCGCCGCGGCCGCCAACGCGCCGACCGCGAGATACCTGACAGTTCCGGACATGATGACCCCCTTCATCGGTTGAGACTCGACATCGCTCCCGCGAGCGCGCCGTCAGGACAGGCGGATACGGTCCGCCGTGTTCGCCAGCCTGACGCCGCGGCGCCACTGTAGCGCGTAGGCGTTGGGCGGCCGCAAGCCGTCATTCGCGAGCCACAGCCGCCACAGCAGCCGCTTGCGCCGCTTCTCCGGCCAGTCCTCGTATGCGTCGCGGGTGTGCAGCATGACGAAGTTGTTGAGGAGCTGGATATCGCCGACCTCGAAGTCGACCTCGTAGCGGTTCTCGTCCGCCAAATCCTCCGCCACGCGAATCGCTTCGAGCTGAGCCTCGGTCAGGTCCGGCGTCTCGGGCAAAGCGTGGCCCTTGAGGATGTGCATCGGACCGAACGAGGTACACAGATAGCCGTCGAGGAAATTGAACACCGGGCTCTCGTAGTAGCCCGCCTCGCCGGCATCGGCCTCGCCATGCTTGGACCAGCAGACGGGCTTCGACAGCTCCGAGACGAGATCGGGCCGGCGCGCCAGCAGGTCGTTGTAGAGCGCGACCGAGCTCGCGATCTTCGACGTGCCCCCAGATTTCGCGGTGCGCCGGCACAAGAGACCGACGATGGCGCACTGGTCGCAGTGATAGTCCATCGCCGCGCGCGTCTGGTAGC